>NZ_JBFAOU010000187.1:0-14929 GCF_040675365.1 Catellatospora sp. NPDC049609
GGTCACGCCGGTGGCCTTGGTGATCGGCCGCAGGTCGAGGATGCACTCGTGCGCGCTCCCGCCCCACGGCGGGAGACCACCGCCCAGCAGCCGGCCGCGCAGTCAGCTCACCGGGTCTCGCAGAGGTAGCCGTAAACACCGGTGACCTGCAACACCCGCATGGCCATGCCCGCGACGTTGACCAGCAGGAGCTCGCCGCCGCCGGCCGCCACGCGATCGCGCGCGTGCACGAACGCCCGGATCCCCGACGAGTCGATGAACGTGACACCGCCCATGTCCACCCTCAGCGGCAGGCCCGGCTGCTGCCGGCTGGACGAGGTCAGCAATTCGTGGAGCTGCTCGACCACGGCAAGATCGATCTCGCCGGACAGGCACACGCGAACCACGCTGCTGTCGTACTCGATGCGGTGGTTCAGCTGGGAAGGCACCCGCCATTCCTAGCACAGACGCACTGCTGACTGCTCACGGTGAGCGATGTCGATCACGGCTTACCCGACGACCGGGAGGCGACAGGACCGCCGCCGTGATCAAATCGCTGGCCGACAGGTACGCCCGCCGACGATGATGGCGCATGTGCCCGCAACCAGACAGGAAACATCATGAATGCCACTGGCCGCGGGGAGCCCGCCGGCGAGCCGCTCGATGATTACGTCGGTGGGCCCGACGCCACTGTCAGGGCGACGGCTCGCGCCCTGGCGAAGGCCGACGACGCCGCGGCCCTGGTGCTCGTCGAGGGCATCCTCGACCAGATCGCGCTGGAGACGGTCGCCGCGCGGCGTGGCCGGGACCTCGAAGCCGAGCGAATCGTGATCGTGCCGATCGGCGGGGCGCACGCGATCGGCCGCTTCCTGACGAGCCTGGGCGAGCTGGCCACGCGGGTGCGGCTGGCCGGTCTGTGCGACCTGCGGGAGGAGGAGCTGTTCCGGCGGGCGGTCGCCGCCCATGTCGGCGCGGACCTCAGCCGCGACGACATGGAGCGCCTCGGCTTCCACGTCTGCGTCAAGGACCTGGAGGACGAGCTGATCCGCGCCCTGGGCACCGCGGGAGTCGAGGCGGTCTTCGACGCGGAGGGCGACCTCGGGCTGTTCCGCCTGTTCCAGGGCCAGCCCGCCTGGCGCGACCGGCCCTCCGAGGCGCAGCTCTACCGGTTCATCCGCAGCAGCGCGCGCCGGAACCTGCGCTACGCACACCTGCTCGTCGAGGCGGCGATCGACCGGGACACCCTGCCTCGACCGCTCGGCGCGCTGCTCACCGCCGTCTGACTCACTCGCGAGTTCTCTTCGCGGGCAGCGACGCTTCGGAGACGTCGGGCATCGTACGGATACGTTTCGCGTTGGGCGGCGGCCGTGTCCCACCACGGACTCATCGCGCCGGTCCGGGGCTAGTCCAGGTAGAGCCCGATCATCCCGGCCACGCCGATCACGGCACCGAGGACCACGAACACGATGCCGCCACGGCGCTCCTCGGTGCGGGAGGGACGGGACGGCCGGGCGGCGCGCCACAGCAGCCAGCCGCCGATTGCGACGAGCGCCAGCCCCAGCAGCGGCACCGTGCCGGGCGACAGCTGCTTCACGGAGGCCTGCAGGGGCAGGTCGACCACCGCCGGCGATGCGAGAGGGTGCAACACGCGGCAAGGGTAACGGGTCGGCCGTGCCGACAAGCGCCGCGGTTCGCGCCGCCCTCCACCGCACGGTTGCACTTCGATGAACGTCAATGCGATCCTGGACTCCTCCCCCGCCGACACCTCCCGGAGGACGCCATGAGACGCCCTTTCCACCTCGCCGTCGCCGCCGTGGCGGTACTTGCGGCCACGGCCGCGAGCGCCACCCCGGCCGTGGCCGCGACCGAACCCGACATCCGGCCGGCCGCCGTCGCACAGCTCCCCGGCACCGTCTGGATCGTCGACCCCGCCACCGGGCGCACGACCGTGACGCTCGACGACACGGTGCCCGAGCAGCACGCCGCACGCCTGCGCGACAGCCTGCGCGGGACCGGCGTCGACCTGCGCCGCGAGCCGGGCCGCCTGCGTACCATGCTGGCCGGCGGCGACGCGATCCACGGCAGCACCGCACGCTGCTCGCTCGGCGCGAACGCGCGCATCGGCACCACCTACTACCTGATCACCGCGGGGCACTGCACCAACAGCTCCGCCAACTGGTGGACCAACAGCACCCGCACCATCGCCATCGGCGTGCGGACCGCGAGCAGCTTTCCCAGCGACGACTACGGCCTGATCCGGTACACGAGCCTGCTCAGCCATCCCAGCGCCGTCAACACCTACCCGGGCCTGCTGCCACTGAACGGGACCGGCAACGCGTACGTCGGCCAGGCGGTCTGCCGCAGCGGCGCGACCACCGGCGTGCGCTGCGGCGTCGTGACCGCGCTGAACGCCACCGTCAACTACCCCGACGGCACGGTCACCGGCCTGATCAGGACCAACATCTGCGCGGAGAACGGCGACAGCGGCGGGCCGCTCTACACCTCCGGCGGCATCATCCTGGGCATCCTGTCCGGCGGCACCGGCAACTGCACCACCGGCGGCACGACCTACTACCAGCCCATCCGCGAGATCCTCGCCGTGTACGGGCTGACGATCCCCTGACCCGGGACGGACGACGCCGTCGGGGCGATCCCGAACACCTGCCCTGGCCCCTCCGGCCAGGGCAGGTTCGTGTCACCGCCACGACGGACCGCGAGCAGCGGTCCACGCGGAACCGAACGAACCCGAACGGATCCGGACGGTTGCGGGTCTACCCCGCCGCCGGCCGCGGGACAGGTCTTGACGCCGCTGAAAGTGATCACTACGGTCACCGCTCATGTCGTTCCTGTCCGGTCTCCTCGGCGGCAGCCGCAAGACGGCGCCCGCCCTGCCGTATCCCGTGGACTCTCCGGAGGGACTCGCCGCACGCTGGGTGCAGTGGGCGGCCGGCATCCACGTGGACCGCAACCCGATCGCCGACCCGGTCGGCAACTTCGCCGGCCTTCGGCAGCCCGACGACGTGTGGTTCCTGGCCGGGACGTTCGGGACCGCGGCCGTCCGGCACTGCACCGTGCCGTTCGGACGGCCGCTGTTCTTCCCGGCGTTCAACATGTGGCACCTGAAGGCGCAGGGTCCGCCGCCGCCCCTGCCGCGTGCCTGGGGGGAGCTGACCGTCGACGACGAGCCGGTCGATGTGGACATCATCGCGACGCCGGTCCCGTTCACCGTCGTCGGCGCGGCCGGCAATCCGGTGACCGCGACGAAGCGGCCCGTCGCCGTGACCGTCTGGGGGCACTGGAAGCGGCTCGACCCGCTCTGGCACGGCCGCCACATCGTGTCGTTCAGCGGCGGCGACGGCCACCGCTTCGCCGTCTCGGCGACGTATCACCTCACCGTGAGCTGACTCGGCCGCGCGCGTGCCGGGGCCGGGTCCGCCCGGCCGGCACGTCGTGCGTCCGGCTCGCTCAGATCCACAGGAAGGTACGCATGTCGCGATACCAGACCAGGATCTGCACGAGGAACAGGACGGTCCCGGCCGTCCACCCGAGCCACAGCCAGACCGTGTTCAGATAGGGCACGACCCAGACCAGGCTCACCGCCGGAATCGCCGGAATGAGCAGGATGTACGCCAGTCGCATCACCAGCTGGCTGTGGCGCTGTCGGTGCAGGGCCGTACGCACGTGACGCTCCCACCCGAGGAGCCGGTCCTCGCCAGTGTGCTCCACGACCACCGGCCGGATCTGCTGATCTATGTAGTCGCCGAGATTGCGGGCGTGGACCGTGTACGCCTGATACAGCAGTCCCAGCGCGGCGGAGATCAGCGGCACGACCAGGAGCAGCCGCTGATCCGCCCGCTCGGACAGCACGAACGCGAACACGGCGGCCGCAGCCGAGATGTTGAGGTTGATGGTGGTGCGCTGGCTGCGCCCCAGCTCGTCGATCTCGCTGCGCATGGCGGCGAACTCGGCCAGTGCGGCGGTCACGACGTCGCTCGTCGAATCACTGCGCATGTCAATGTTTGTAGGCTGCCGGGTCAACACCGAGAGCGGGTGACGCCCCCGCCGGGCCAGAGAGTTCCTGGCCCCCTCGGGATGGACAGTGATCAGGAGGAATCCAGCACGCCATCACCCTGCGGCTGTTGCCAGGTCCGGCGGTACGAGCGGGCACACGTGACCAGCGTCCACCCGTAAACTGGGCCGCTCAGCGATCTTGCCCTGTCCCCCACCAGGAGGTACACCAGCCGATGATCTCCTCGGTTGCCGCTGCCGCGGTCGGTTTCGTGTTCGCCCTGATCTTCACGCCGCTGGCCACCCGCGCTCTGGCCCGGCTGCGCGCCGGTCAGCCGATCCGCGACATCAACCCGGCCGCGCACCAGGCCAAACGAGGCACCCCGACCATGGGTGGGTTGGTCTTCATCGTCGGCACCGTGCTGGCCTACATCGTCGGCCACCTGGTGATGAACGCGCTGCCGGAGGCGCAGATCGTCCCACCCGGCCCGACGATGACCGGGTTCGTGCTGCTGGGGTTGATGGTGTTCTGTGGCGGTATCGGGTTCGTCGACGACTTCCTGAAGGTCACGAAGAAGAACACGGCCGGCCTGAGCGGGCGCTGGAAGCTGGTGCTGCAGCTCCTGGTCGGCACGGGATTCGGGGTGGTGGCGCTGGGCTTTCCGAGCACGGCCGGGTGGTCGGTGTCCAGCACGCGGTTGTCGTTCGTCCGCGAGATCAGCTGGCTGGACGTCGGCCAGGTCGGTGCCGTGGTCGTCTTCATCGCGATCGTCATGGCGGCCACGAACGCCGTCAACCTGACCGACGGGCTCGACGGCCTGGCCACCGGAACGTCGATCATCGTGCTGACCGCGTACGGGCTGATCTCGTTCTGGCAGTACCGGCACTGGTGCGCCGATCCGACGCTGCAGTCGGCGCTCTGCTACGAAGCCCGGGACCCGCTGGAGACGGCGCTGGTCGCCGGCGGGGCGGCCGGTGCCCTGCTCGGCTTCCTGTGGTGGAACACGTCACCGGCGCGGATCATCATGGGCGACACCGGTTCCATGGCGCTGGGCGGGCTCATCGCCGGGCAGGCGGTCGCCACGCGAACCGTGCTGCTGCTGCCGCTGCTCGCCGCGCTCTTCGTGACCATCACCATGTCGCGGATCATCCAGTACGTGTCCTTCAAGACGACCGGCCGGCGGGTGTTCCGGATGTCGCCGCTGCATCACCACTTCGAGCTGGTGGGCTGGCATGAGGTCACCATCGTGACCCGGTTCTGGATCATCGCGGGCGCAGGTGTGGCCGCCGCGCTGGCCCTGTTCTACGGCGACTTCCTCAGCCACCTGCCCTGACCGGCCGATGACCGCTCAGGGCCCGGATGGCGGCGGGGTCGCGGCCGAGCGGTGCCGCCCGGCCGCGACCGCGCTCAGTACGTGATGAACCCGTAGAGCGCCTTGTGGTTGGACTTGGTGCCGGCGACGGTGTACCCGACGGGCGAGGCCTGCACGGTGCCGCGCACGAACAGGTAGTCGATCTTGCTGGTGCCGCTGGTCGCCGCCGTGCCGTAGCCGGTCATGCCGTACCCGCCGAGCGTGCTGGCCGGGATGCCGGTGCGGTTGGCGTCGATGCCCACGACGCGGATCGTCGAGGAGTTCATCAGGGTGGTGGCGTCGGCGCCGATGTGGATGCCGGTGCCGCCGATACCCTTCTCCCCGTCGCCGGAGCAGGCGTTCTGCCGGTTCTCCTGCGGCAGGTGCATGGTCGCGACGAAGACGCTGGTGCCGGTGTCCTTGGTGGTGAACCGGGCGGCGATGGCGCTGGTGCGCTTCCACTTCCACTCGTTGGTCGAGCCGTCGTCGTTGTTCGGCGGCTTGTACAGCGTGCATCCGGCGCCGTTGTCGTAGGCGGTGCCCGGCTTGAGCCAGCCCGCGCTCCAGTACTTCGACGTGTTGGTGAGGGTCAGCCGCTGCTTGTTGTAGATGATGCCGTTGGTCTGCTTCTTCTTCAGGTCGCCCAGCGACTGGTCGTCGCAGCGATGGGTGCTGCCCCACGGCTCCGGGTCGTCCCAGACCACGATCGCGCCGTACGTCCCGGCGGGCAGGCCGAACTTGGCCGCGAGCTGGTCGGCGTAGGCCGTCGCCTGCCCGGTGCCGCGGACCTGCTGCACGATGAGGATGTCCGGCGCCTTGACGCCGCTGGTGCCGGTCCGGCCCGCGTCGTCGACCAGCATCGAGGTCAGGTGGTCCGGCCCGGAGATCCGGGTGCAGGAGCCGTCGGAGTTGTT
This sequence comes from Catellatospora sp. NPDC049609, assembly GCF_040675365.1. Classification (NCBI taxonomy): domain Bacteria; kingdom Bacillati; phylum Actinomycetota; class Actinomycetes; order Micromonosporales; family Micromonosporaceae; genus Catellatospora; species Catellatospora sp. NPDC049609. The sequence continues at coordinate 6,254 of NZ_JBFAOU010000187.1, forward strand.
GACGACCAGGTTCTCGATGTTGTTGTTGTAGACGCGCAGCACCCGGTCGGCGGCGGCCGCCGCGGCCTGCTCGGTGGCTGCCTGGACCGGCGCCGGCCAGACGGCGGCGGTCGCCAGCACGGCCGCCACGGCCGCGGCGATGGTTCGGGGACTGCGATGTTGCGAGGGCATGGGTGCGTCCTCTGCTCGACGGTGACGTATCCGCACATCCTGCGGATTTCGCCTACAGCCGGGCTACAGGCGGGCCACAGCGAGAAGCTCGCCGGCTGCAGCGGGAGGCCTCAGCGTCGGTGGCGGCATCCTGAACCTCGCATGATGAGCGCGATCTGCCCGACCGGATTCGAACCGGCGTCCACGCATCCCCGAAGGGCGTGCGGAATCTTGGGCCGCTAGACGACAGGCAGGGGGCCACCATAGTCGGCCATGCGCGGGGATAGTCCAGTGACCCGTTGTCAGTCCCGGCTCACCAGCAGAAACGAGGTTGGGACACGCGCAGTGGGGAGCGGATGCTAGCGTACGCCGTTCACTCGGCAACCTGGAGCGCTCCGCCATGAAGTACACCGTCTCGATCGAGATCGCCCTGCCGCGGGAGAGGGTGGCCCAGCTGCTCGCCGACCCGGCACAGCTGCCGAAGTGGCTGCGGGGCCTGGTGGTGCACGAGCCGCTGCACGGGGAGCACGGGCAGGTCGGCACCAAGTCGCGGGTCGTGCTCCAGATGGGGCAGCAGAAGATCGAGGGCACCGAGATCGTCACGCGCCGGGAGCCGGCAGACCTGCACGCGATCCCGAGAGAAAGCGTCGTTCACTTCGAACGCGAGCTCGTCACCGAGGGTATGTGGAGCGCCGCGCGCGAGCGGCTGACCGACGTCGGTCCGGAGATGACGCTCTGGGAGAGCGAGAACGAATACCGGTTCAGCGGCTTGATGATGCGGCTGGTGGGGCTCCTGATGCCCGGCGCCTTCCGCAAGCAGTCGCTCAAGCACATGCAGGACTTCAAGGCGTTCGCCGAGCAGGGCAAGGACGTCCGCGAAGCGAAGGACTGACCCCAAGCCGGCGTGGCTGGACGCAGCTCCTCAGTCTTGGAGCACTGTTCAGTCGGGCATCGTCGATGGCAGGCCTGAGACCGGCTTCGTCAAGCCGTGATATGCCGTAATGGTGGTGGCAGTCCGCGGCTGCTGCGCGGACTACTGCATCGTGGCGTTGTCGAGCTCTTTGAACAGCTCCGTCGGAACCTCTCGGCCGGCGCGGGCTGCCAGCAGGCGCCAGTATGCGCGGCCGCAGGTCCAGGCGGCGGCAATGGCGTCGCGGATGGCATCGGTGTCGGCCGCGGAAGCGGTGGCATGAACCGCACGGACCACGTCGGCGCCGAGATCGACTTCGGCCCGCCGGGACGGCGTCAGCCAGTGCGCGGTGCTGCCGTCGGCGAGGCGAACCATCCAGAGCAGATGGCGCTGAGCGTGCGAGAGCGCGTCGACGGCCCGCAGCAGTTCGCCGCGTTGCGAGACGTGGTGGGCCAGGACGAGCCAGTTGGCGAACCGGCCGCAGAGCTCGTCGGTCTCCTGGCCGCCGGTCGGCAGGTGGGGCTGGGCAGGCAACGAATCCAGGGCTTGGCGAAGAGCACCGGTGCGGTCGACCACGATCATCTGGTCGGTGGGGGCGCTGCGGGCCGGCCAGGTCGCGACGGAGGCGATGTCGTCGGCGGTCGCGAAGTGGAACTCCCCTCGGATCAGGTTCGGGAAGAACACGACATGGGAGCCGAACTCGTTGACGACGACGTGCCGGATGAGGCCGATGCGGTCGAGCCAGGCCCGGCGGTCGATCGTCTTCGCGTCCGCTGGCCGCAGGAACAGCCAGAACTCGACATCGCTGTGAGCGTCGCCCTCGCCTTGGGCGAACGAGCCGTAGGTGAGCGCGGCGACGAGCCGTTCGTCGCCGTGGCAGATCTCCCGGACTCGGCTGATCAGATGTTCCTGCTGAAGCACCGGGTGACCTTAGCCGCCCCGACACCACGCCGCCGGGCCAGGTCCTCGCCACGGAACGAGCGTGCGTCGACTGGTTGACGCTCTCAGCCGACGAGCACGAGGAGCGCCTGATCCGAGTCGAGTGCGCCGACGTGTTCGGCGAGCCCGGCGATGCCGTCTTTGCCGGCCACGCCTGCTTCCGTGAACCCCACGCCGAGCTCGTCGAAGTACCGGCGGATGTCCGATTCGTCATAACGGTCAGGGTCCAGCAGGGCAAGATCGGTGAATGACGCCGGTGTGAGTAGATATGCCCCGACCCCGGCGGACGAGCTCAGCAGTTGCTCGGCGTCGGTGAACTCGGTGGCGCGGTAGACGCCTCGGCTTGCCAGGAACTCCATGAGGAACACGAAGCAGTAGCCGGACCACGGGAACACCGCGCCCTCGGCCACGGCGTCGAGGTCGTGACCGACGGCGTGGGCGACGGCGTACAGGCCTGTGCCCGATTCGGGATCGGCCGCCGCCGTCAGATCGCTGATGGCTGCACGATCGATGACGAAGAATGACGCGCTTGCCGACATCCGCCCTCCCGTTCCGGCGCAGGCTGCGATGCGGGCATCGCACCACGGCCAGCAAGATACGGCATCGGACCTGCTATGCGTTCAGTGGTGGCGGGGGTACGGCCGGGTTCGGGGATCGGGCCTCGTCCCGCGCCCGATCCCCGGGTCACTCCCCACGTTCCCTGTTCAGGTCGATGCCCGTCAACTCCGGTCGGCCTGGCGGAGCATCTCCTCCATCTCGGGGTCGGGCATGAGCTCCCGGACCTCCTGCGCGCAGCGGCAGGATGCGGCGATCTTGGCAGCCCACGCCAGCGCCTCCTCGCGTGAGGCCACGTCGAGCACCACGAACCCGCCGACGACCTCCTTGGTCTCCGGGTACGGGCCGTCGGTGACCATCCCGTCCGTGGCCACGATGCTCGCCTGCTGCCGTTCCAGTCCGGCGCCGAACACCCACACCCCGGCGTTCACGGCCTCCTGGACCACCGCGTGCGCGGCCTTGCCCACCTCGGGCATCTCCGCGGCGGGGATGTGGTCCATCGCGCCGTCGTTGAACGAGATCAAGTACCGCGTCATCTCATCACTTCCTCGTCCCGGCGGCCTCGTCCGGCCACCTCTCACCCGTGCTACGAACGGCGCGCCCCGGATCCGACGCCCAGCCCCAAGATTTTTTCACGGGGCCTCCCGTCACGCCGAGGAGCCGGGGTCCAGCCGGGCGTCGTGCACCAGGATCGCGGCCTGCACCCGGTTGGCCAGGCCCAGCTTCGCCAGTGCCCGGCTGACGTGCGCCTTGACGGTCGCCTCGGCCATGTCCAGCTCGCGGGCGATCTCGCCGTTGGACAGGCCGCGCGCGACCGCCCGGACCACGTCGCGCTCGCGGTCGGTGAGCACGCCCAGCCGTGCCCGGGCCTGGTCGGCCACCGACGGACCGCGCTGGGCGAACGAGCTGATCAGGCGCCGGGTCACCGTCGGGGCGAGCATCGCGTTGCCGGCCGCCACGGTGCGCACCGCCTCGGCCAGGTCGCGCGGCGGGGTGTCCTTGAGCAGGAAACCGACGGCTCCGGCGCGCAGCGCGGCGTGCACGTACTCGTCCTGGTCGAACGTGGTCAGCATGATCACACGGGGCGGCTCGGGCAGCGCCCCGACCGCGGCGGCCCCGGTCAGGCCGTCGGTGCCGGGCATGCGCACGTCCATGAGCACCACGTCGGGGCGGTGCCGCCGGGCCGCGTCGACCGCCTCCGCGCCGTCGCGCGCCTCGGCGACCACCGCGATGTCGCCCGCGGCCTCCAGGATCATCCGCAGCCCCGAGCGCACCAGCGCCTCGTCGTCCACCACCAGCACCCGGATCACGCCGGCACCTCCCGGTTCACGGCCGGCTCCGGCGGATCCGCCGGGATGCGGGCGTACAGCAGGAACCCGCCGTCCAGCCGTGGCCGGGCCTGCACCTCTCCCCCGGCCAGCGCCAGCCGCTCGGCGAGCCCGACCAGGCCCAGCCCGCTGCCGGGCAGCGGGGGCGCGGGCAGCGGCGGCGCCGCGTTCTCCACGGCGACCACCAGCTCGCGCGGCCCGTGGTGCAGGGTGACGGTGGTCGGCGCGGCACCGGCATGCTTGGCGACGTTGGTCAGCCCCTCCTGCACCACCCGGTAGGCGGTACGCTGGGCCGACAGGGGCACCTGGTGCGGCTCGCCGACGTCGACCCGCCGGACGGGCAGCCCCGCCGCCCGGCTGCTGTCCAGCAGCCGGTCCAGCTCGTCCATGGTGGGCTGGGGTGCCAGGTCCGGCCCGGCCGCCATGTCGGGCGCACGCAGCATGCCCAGCACCTCGCGCAGCTCCTGCATCGCCTCCCGGCCGGTGGTGCGGATCAGCGCGGCCTCCTCGGCGGTACGCGGATCGGCGGTGCTCACCTCCAGCGCCCCGGCGTGCAGCACCATCAGCGCCACCCGGTGTGCGACCACGTCGTGCATCTCGCGGGCGATGCGGCGGCGCTCCTCGGCGCGGGCGTGCTCGGCCCGCTCGTGCTGCTCGCGCTCCAGCCGCTCGGCCCGTTCCCGCAGCTGGGCGACGACCTGGCGGCGCGCCCGGACCCACAGCCCGAACACGAACGGCAGCAGCACCGCCATCGACACCCAGGCCAGCCCCGTGATCACGCCGCCGGTGACCACGCCGCCGGTCATGCCTTCATACAGCAGGTCGTCGTGGACGGCGCTCCAGGCCACGGGCACCCCGACCAGCAGGGCGGCGACCAGGAAGAACGGCCAGGCCCGGCCCGGGTCCGGCCGGCCGGGGCGGCCCGCCCCGGCGTAGTAGGCGGCCACGAAGACCCCGACGGACATGGACAGGGCCAGCCACACCGCCGGCGAGATGATGAACAGCGGCCAGCGGCGCCACCGGACCAGTGCCGCGGCGGCGCCGGTAGCCACCATCGCCAGCGCGATCAGCGCCGTCGGCGGGTCGGCCCACTGCAGGGCGAACAGGAAGACGGCCGGCTTCATCGGGGCGATCAGCGAGAACACCGTGACCGAGCAGCCGAGCGCGTAGGGGAACAGCCGGTGCGCGACGCGGCGCAGCAGGCTGCCGGGCTGCAGCCACGAGGGCAGCCCCGGCACCGCCGCCGCGCCGTCCGCCGTGCCCCGCCCCATGCCGCCCCTCCCGCCGACGCCGCCGCCTCGGCCGGCGGCGTTCTGCCGACGAGCCTAGGCACGTGCGCGGCAGAACCGGTTGCAACTTTCGTCACCACGACCCGCTACTTAAGTAGCGGGTCGTGATCGACTCCTGCCCGAGGGCACGGCCGCCGCGGCCCGGCAACGTGTCCGCCATGACGACATTCGACGCCGCGGTGAGCGCGGAAGACCTGACCAAGCGGTACGGATCGGGCGACGCGCAGGTGACCGCCCTGGACGGGGTGACCGTCGCCCTGGGGCGCGGCGAGCTTACCGCGATCATGGGCCCGTCCGGGTCCGGCAAGTCGACCCTGATGCACTGCCTGGCCGGGTTGGACACGCCGACCTCGGGCCGCGTCTGGCTGGACGGCACCCGCCACGGCGACGCCGACCGGGTCGAGCTGAGCGGTCTGCGCGACGACGCGCTGACCACGCTGCGCCGCGACCGGATGGGTTTCGTGTTCCAGGCGTTCAACCTGCTGCCGACCCTGACCGCCTGGGAGAACATCACCCTGCCGCTGGACCTGGCCGGCCGCCGGCCCGACGCCGTGTTCGCCGACACCGTGATCGACGCGGTGGGCCTGCGCGACCGGCTGCACCACCGGCCCGCCCAGCTGTCCGGCGGCCAGCAGCAGCGCGTCGCCTGCGCCCGCGCCCTGATCAGCCGCCCGGACGTGGTCTTCGCCGACGAGCCGACCGGTGCCCTGGACTCCCGGGCCGGGGCCGAGGTGCTGGGCTTCCTGCGCCGCAGCGTCGACGAGCTGGGCCAGACCGTGGTCATGGTCACCCACGACCCGGTCGCGGCCGGGTACGCCGACCGGGTGCTGTTCCTGGCCGACGGCGCGATCGTCGACGAGCTGCGCGAACCCTCCGCCGACCGGGTGCTCGACCGGCTGCGCTCGCTGGAGTCCGTGGCGCGCGGCGGCCGCACGAGCGTCGGGGCGGGTGCCTGATGCTGCGGGCGATGCTGCGCGACCTGCGCGCGCACCTGGGCCGGGTCGCGATGACCCTGGCCGCGATCGTGCTCGGGGTGGCCTTCGTGGTCGCGACCTGGGTGGTCTCCGACTCCGCCGCCGCCACGGTGCGCGGCGGCGCGCAGCGCACCGACCTGGCCGCACTGGCGCAGGCCCGGCCGGGCGACCGCGCCGAGACGGCGATCTCCGCCGAGGTGGTGGACCGGCTGGGCAGGCTGCCGGGAGTCGGCCGGGCCGAGGGGGTGCGGGAGGGCTACGCCGCCCTGGTCCGCACCGACGGCAAGCTCGGCACCACCTCCTGGCCGGACACGGCCGGCACCGACTGGGACACCTCGCAGCGCTTCGACCTGGTCGCCGGGCGCGGCCCGCAGCGCGCCGGCGAGGTGGCGCTGGAGCAGCAGGCCGCCGAGGAGGCCGGGCTGTCGGTCGGCGACTCCGCCCGGGTGCTGCTCGGCGGGGACCGGTCCGACACCGCGACCGTGGTCGGGGTGTTCACCTACCGGCCCGCGGGCCGGGAGTTCGACCCGGCGCTGGCGTACGACGCCGACACCGCCGCCCGCCTGCTGCGCCCCACCGGCGCCCCGGCCGACGCCGAGCCGGGCTTCGCCCGGGTCGAGCTGTTCGGCTCCGACGAGCAGGCCGTCGCCACCGCCGCGCGGGCCGAGCTGGGCGCCGCGTTCACCGTCGAGTCCGGCAGCACGCTGCGCCACGACCTGGCGCGGGCCGCCGACGACGACGCCGACATCATCCGCAAGGCGCTGCTGGCGTTCGCCGCGGTGGCGCTGATGGCCGGGGTGTTCGTCATCGCGAACACCTTCACCATGCTGGTCACCCAGCGCACCCGGCAGTTCGCGCTGCTGCGGGCCGTCGGCGCGCGACGGCGGCAGGTGCAGCGGGCCGTGCTCGCCGAGGCCGTGGTGCTGGGCCTGGTCGGCGCGACGGGCGGCGTCGCGCTCGGCGTCGGCCTGGGCCTGGCGGCGATGCGGCTGCTGCCCGTCACCGGGACCGTCGCGTACGCGGTGTCGCCGTGGGCGGTGCTGCTCGGATACGCCGTCGGGCTGCTGGTGACGGTCGTGTCGGCGTACGGGTCGGCGCGCCGGGCGGCCCGGGTGTCGCCCATGGCGGCGCTGCGCACCGACGCCGCCATGCCGCGGCGCTCGCTGGTGCTGCGCACCGTGCTGGGGCTGCTGGCGGTCGCGGCGGGTGTCGCGATGGTCGCGCTGACCTCCCCGGAGCAGCTCACCGAGCCGCAGCGGATGCAGGCCATGGCCGGTGCGGTGCTGGCCTGGGTCGGCGTGCTGCTGACGGCGCCGGTGCTGGCGCTGGGCGTGCTGCGCCCGCTGGCCCGGCTGCTGCGCCGGGGCGGCCCGGTGACCCGGATCGCGCTGCGCAACGCGGTACGCGACCCGCGCCGCACCGCCGCGACCGCGTCCGCGCTCATGATCGGCCTGTCGCTGGTGTGCGCGTTCGCGACGGTCGGCCAGACGCTGTCGACCGACCTGACCTCGTCGGTGCGCACGGCGGTGCCGCAGGACGCGGTCGTGCTGAGCGCCGCGGCGTTCGGGCAGTTCGACGACACGGTCCGGGTGCGCGCCGCCGCCGTGCCGGGCGTGACCGCCCTCGCCGCGCCGCGGTTCGGCCAGGTGGAGGTGCTCCCGTCCGGTGGCCGCGCCGCCGAGCTCGGGTTCACCAGCCTCGACCCGGCCGCGCTGGGCAGCGCGCTGCGGCCCCGGATCACCGCGGGCAGCGGCGACCTGCGGCGCGGCATCCTGCTCGGTGAGGGGTACGCCGGCCGGGCGGGCGTGCGGGTCGGCGACACGGTGCGGCTGCGCTTCGGCGCCGTCGGCGCGAGCGGCGAGGTCACCCCCGTCGACGTGCCCGTCACCGTCACCGGCCTGCACGAGGGCAGTGACCTGCTGCCCGGCCTGCTCGTCGACGAGGCGCTGGTGCCCGCCGGCGTGGACCACCGCGGCGCCAGCGTGTACGCCGTCGGCCCCGATCACGCGGCGCTGCGGGCCGCGCTGGAGCAGGCGTTCGCGCAGCGGCCGGACGTGCTGGTGCAGGACCGCGAGCAGCTGCTCGACGACATGCTGGAGCCGTTCCAGCTGGTGCTGGGCCTGGTGTACGTGCTGCTCGGCGCGGCCGTGGTGATCGCCGTTTTCGGGGTGGTGAACACGCTCGCGCTGTCGGTCCTGGAACGCACCCGCGAGCTGGGCGTCTTCCGGGCACTGGGCGCGGCCCGGCCGCTGGTGCGCCGCACGGTGCGCCGGGAGAGCGTCGTCATCTCGCTGTACGGCGGCCTGCTCGGCATCGGCACGGGCGTGCTGCTGGGCGGGGTGATGCAGTACGTCATCCTGGCCAACCCGGTGTTCGCCATGTCGGTGCCGTGGCCGACGGCCGGGGTGGCCCTGGCGGGCATGGCCCTGGTCGGGGTGACCGAGAGGTAGTCGCCCGTGGCGCCCTCGGTGAGTCCTTCGAGCGGGTCGAGCACGGCGGTCTTGGCGCCCGTCTCGGCGGCCAGCGTCTCG
>NZ_JBFAOU010000188.1:0-14804 GCF_040675365.1 Catellatospora sp. NPDC049609
GTCGCCGCCCTGGTCTCCGACCGCACCATCACCTGGTGAAACGCCCCGGAGCAGCACATCGCGTGACCTCAGCTATTGCGCACAAGATCGTAAGACGGGTCAGGGTGCACGTGGATCGCCAGCAGGCAGGTGTCGTCGTAGGGACTGGCGTCGGCCAGCAGGGACTGCAGGTGTTCCAGGGGTCTGCCGTCGGGGTGCACGGCGGCCTCGGTCATCGTGCGGGCGACCTGGTCGAGCAGTGCGGTGGTGTCCTGCGCGCGGCGTTCGATGAGCCCGTCGGTGTAGAACAGGAGCAGGTCACCCGGGTGCAGCCGGCACACGGTCTCGGGGTAGTCGGCGGTGGCGAGGGCGCCGAGGATCAGCCCGTCGACCCGGGTCAGCGGCTCGGTGCGGCCGGCGTGGTGATGCAGGGGCAGGGTGTGTCCGGCCCGCGCCCATCGCAGGGTGCGGTCGGTGGGCTGGTAGACGGCGATCGCCGCGGTGCCGGTGGTGCCGAGGCGCAGGCAGAGCTGGTTGAGGTGGGACAGCAGCCGCCCGGGGTCACCGGCCTCGACGGCGGTCCACCCGACCAGGGAGTAGCGGAGATGGGCCATGGCGGTGGCGGCGCTCAGGCCGTGGCCGACCACGTCGCCGATGGCCAGGATGACGCGCCCGTCGGGCAGCGGCAGGGCGTGGTACCAGTCGCCGCCGACGCGAGCCTTGTCCTCGGCGGGCAGGTACTGGACCCACACGTCGAGGTCGGCGAGGGTGAACGGGGCGTCGGGCAGCGGCTGGATGATCTGCTGGAGCTGCCCGGCGAGCCGGTGTTCGGCGACCATGGTCAGCTCGCGGATCCGCAGCTCCTCCTGGAGCCGCTCGACGTCGGTGCGTGACGTCTCGCGCGCGGTGACGTCCTGCACGACGCCGTAGAGCTTCACCGGCTTGCCGGCGGCGTCGCGGGCGGTGTCGGCGAGCAGCCGCACATGTTTGACCTTCTCGCCGACCCGGATGCGGAACGTCAGGTCCGACACCAGGCCGCTGTCGAGCATCTGCCAGGCGGTCTCGCGCAGCGGCTGGTCGTCGTCGACGATGTGCGCGGTCTGCTCGGCGTAGCTGAGCGGGCCGAGCGCGGGGTCGCGTTCGAAGATCCGGTACATGCCCGGCGACCAGCTGACCTTTCCGGTGAGCAGGTCGGTCTCGCCCCAGCCGAGGTTGCCGAGCAGCTCGGTCTGCTCGCGGCGGCGTTCCTGCTCGTCCAGGCGCAGCCACCACACCATGAGCCCGCCGCACACGCGGTGCACGGAGACGTCGAACAGCGACGTCGCCACGACCCCGTCACCGTCGGCGTGGTACTGGAAGTCCGGCAGCTGCCGGGGCAGGCCGTCGGCGTACACCTGGTGGTACAGGTTCCACAGGGGGCCGCCGACCATGCCCGGGTACAGCGTGCCGATGCGGTGACCGAGCCGCTGGTCGCCGTCGCGCCCGGCCACGTCGTGGGACTGCGAACCGACCGCGGCGACCTCGAAGTCGGCCACCGCGCCGTGGTCGTCGAGGACGGGCAGCAGCCAGGTGCAGCCGGCCGGCACCCCGGACAGCAGCTCGCGCACCACGGGCAGGACCGACCGCCCGACGGCCAGCAGGTCCGCGGGGCCGGGTGTGAGCGCCGGGCCGCCGGAGGGTGTCTGGCGGTCACGGGAAAGGGTGTCGCCATCCACGGCCTACAGCGTAGACCGCCGCCCGCCACGCCGGAACCGGCCACCGGACTTGTCCGCGGTGCTCCGGCCTTCAGGCCGCGGGAGTGGGCTTGCCCGCTTGGTGGGACGGGAGCGGGTCGGCCACATCGATTCAGGGTTGTGGATGAATTTGGCACATGTCCCACAAGCTCTCCACAAGCTCGGTGCCCGATGATGCGGCGATGACGATGAAATCGAGGATGCTGCCCGCGCTCGCCGCCGCGGTGACGGCCATGGCGGCCGTCACCGCCGCGGCCGCCGTCGCGGACCAGCCGGGCGCGGCCGCCGACTGCCAGCGGTCGGTCGCCATCGATCCGCAGGTCACCGTGGCCGAGTCGGCCGGCACGCTGACCTTCACCGTGTACACCGCGTCGTGCGCCGCGGCGGGATCGGTGGCGTACACGGTCACCGACGGCACCGCCCGCCGGCCCGGCGACTACCAGCTCGCGAGCGGCGTGCTGCAGTGGTCGGCGGGCGACACCGGTAGCAGGCAGGTGCGGGCAGCCGTCACCGGCGACGGCCTGACCGAGCCGCTGCTGGAGGACTTCACGGTGACCCTGGGCAACCCCAGCCAGCACGTGCGGGTGGTGAGCCCGGTGGGCCGGGGCCGGATCTTCGACGACGACACCCAGCTCCGGGCGGCCACCATCGACCACCGGCTGTGCCTGCTGGAACCGCGCACCTCGCCGCCGCCCCCCACGCCGCTGCCGTCACCGTCACCGTCGTCCAAGCCCGACCCCGATCCGGGCTGGGGCACGACGCCGACGCCGTGCACCATCGAGTCCGGCAACATCGTCAGCACGCCGTTCGGCCTCAACACCCCGGCCACCGCCGGTCAGACGGTGCATTTCCGGACCTCCGACGCCGACCTGGTCGCCGGTCTGGACTACGTGGCCGTGGACCGCACCATCACCATCCCGGCGGGAGCGACCACCGTCGTGATCCCCATCCAGCTGCTGCCGCACGCGTTCACCCAGAGCGGCAAGCACTTCGACGTCGTCATCTCGTCCTACTCCGCGGGCGAGGTCGTCTCGGGCACCGCACGGGTGACGGTCTGGCGTTAACCGAGCAGCGCCATGTTCGCCAGCGTCGCCGACTGCAGCCGCCGGTCGTCGATCTCGCGGGACAGTGCGAGCGCCCTGCCGAAGTGGGTCAGGGCGCTCGCATGGTCGCCGCGCGAGAGCAGGAGCAGGCCGATGGCGTTGGAGGTGTCGGCCTCCCGGCGCTTCTCGCCGATACGCCGCCGGATCGCCAGGGCCAGCCCGAAGTGGTGCAGGGCCGCGTCCTCGTCACCGGCGGCCAGCCGTGCCTCGCCGAGGTTCTGCAGCACGGCGCCTTCCAGGTGGGCGTTGCCGAGGTCCTGCGCGAGGCGCAGCGCCCGCCGCAGCGCGTCGAAGGCCGCGTCGAAATCGGCGAGCTGGGTGTGGACGTCGGCGAGGTTGTTGAGGGCCAGGGTGATGCCGGGCAGGTGGTTGTCGGCGGTGTGCAGGTCGAGCGCCTGCTCGAACGCCTCCCGGGCCGCGGGGAGCCGCCCGAGCTGGGCGTGGGCGTGGGCGATGTTGTTCAGGGCCATGCCCTGTCCGCGCTGGTCGCCGCCCTCGCGCATCAGCTCCAGGGCGCGGGTGAGCTGCTCCAGGGCGTCTTCGTGGCGGTGGGTGACGTTGTAGGCGACGCCCAGGCCGCTGCGCATGAGCCGCTCGCCGACCGGGTCGTCCAGGCGCAGTGCGGCGGCCAGGCCTTCGCGGCAGATCTCGGTGTAGGCCGACCAGTGGCCGCGGTGGGTGTAGTAGCTGGCGAGCAGGTAGGTCAGCTGCCAGGTGATCCGGGCGTCGTCGTGCTCGGCGGCCAGCCGTGCGATCGGCAGCAGGCTGGGCCGTTCGTCGTCGAGCAGGTCCAGCACCCGGGTGGTGTCGGGCAGCGGCGGCAGGTGCGGGGGCGGGTCCTGCCAGGACAGCTTCACGCGGTCGCGGGCGGGCTCCAGCATCTGGTTGGCGGTCTCGGCCAGCGCCAGATACCAGGTGAACAGCGCGGTGCGGGTCTGCGCGGACTCGTCGGGGCGGGCGCATTCGAGCGCGTACAGGCGGATCAGGTCGTGGAAGCGGTAGCGGCCCTCGGTGACCTCGGTGATCAGGTGTGCGGCGGCGAGCTCGTCCAGCGCCGGTGTCGCGGGCCGCCCGGCGACGGCGGTGGCCAGGTGGGTGGTGAAGGTCGGGCCGGGGTGGTGGCCCAGCCGCCTGAACAGTGCCGCGGCCGGTGCGCTCAGCGTCTGGTACGTCGTGGCGAACACGGCCCGGACGCCGCCGGCGTGGCCGGGCACCGACAGCGCGTCGAGGCGGTCCCCGCCGGTCAGTTCGGCGACCAGCTCGGCGAGGCTGCGCAGGGGCCGGGCGGCGAGTTTCGCGGCGGCGATGCGCAGTGCCAGCGGGTGCCCGCCACAGAGGTCCACCAGCCGGTCGGCGTGCTCGGGCTCGCGGTCGACCCGGTCGTGGCCGAGCACCCGGCGCAGCAGCAGCGCCGCGTCGGCGTGGGGGAGGGCGTCGAGGCTGACCGCGGCGACCTCGTGGTCGAGGGCGAGCGCCGGGAGTTGGTGGCGGCTGGTGACGATCAGCAGGCTGCCCGCGTCCGGTGGCACCAGCGGCGCGACCTGCTCGGCGGAGCCCGCGTTGTCGAGCAGGATCAGCATCCGCCGCTCGTGCAGGGCCGAGCGGTACGGGCCGGGATCGTGCGGCGCGGCGTCGGCGCTGACGCCCAGTGACCGCAGCAGATGGCTCAGCGCCTCCTGCGTGGTCATCGCGGTGGCCGGATCGTGGCCGCGCAGGTCGAGGAACAGCTGCCCGTCGGGGTAGCGGTCGATGACCCGCCGCGCCCAGTGCACCGCCAGCGCGGTCTTGCCCATGCCGCCGGGGCCGGAGACCACCGCGACCGGCCCGGCGCGCGACAGCAGGGCGTCGAGCGCTGCCTCCTCCGGCCCGCGGCCGGTGAAGTGGCCGACCGCGGCGGGCAGCTGGGCCGGTCGGGGGGCGCTCGGCGGGCCGTCCAGCCCGGCGGCGGCGTCGCGGCGCAGCACCGCCACGTGCAGGCGCTGCAGTTCCGGGCCCGGCTCCACCTGCAGCTCCTCGGCCAGGTGGCGGCGCAGCCGCTGGTATGCCTTGACGGCGTCGGTGTGCCGGCCCGACCGGCACAGGGCGAGCATGAGCAGCCCGACCAGGCGCTCGCGGCCCGGGTCGGCGGCCAGCAGCCGCTCGATCTCGTCGACCGCGGCGACGTGTTCGCCCAGGCGCAGGCGGGCGTCCCACAGGTCGTCCAGGCAGCGCATCCGCGCCTCGGCCAGCTGCCGCACCTCCGCGGCGGCCCAGCCGGTGGGCTCGGCGTCCTCGAAGGCCTCGCCGCGCCAGAGGCCGAGCCCGTCGAGCAGGTGGGTGACCGCTTCGGCGGCGGCGCCGCGGGCCAGGGCCCGGCTGCCCCGGGCGGCGTCGTCGTGGAAGCGCCCGACGTCCACGTCGTCCGGGCGCAGGTCCAGCAGGTATCCGGAGTCGCGGGTGACCAGGATGCCGGGCAGGCCGCAGTCGTCGAGGGCCTGGCGTACGCGGGCGATGTGGGAGTACAGCGACGGGGTGGCGGTGCGGGGCGGCTGCTCGCCCCACAGCGCCTCGGTGAGCCGGGCGTGCGACACCGGGTTGCCGGCACGCAGGCCGAGCAGGCCGATCAGGGTGCGTTGCCGGCCGCCGACCAGCGTGGCGCGCCCGCGCGGGCCGGTCACCTCGACCGGGCCGAGCAGGCGGACGGTCTGGGTGCCCGGCGCGGCCCGCTGCCGCCGGTCCTCGTCGACGCGGTCGCGCAGGGTCGCGAGCCTGCCCTGCTCGGCGGGGGAGGCGCCCAGCAGCCGCACGAGGGTGTCGAAGCGGTCCGTCGGCGGCAGCGTCTTGCCGGTGAAGTAGTGCGCGATGATCCCCGTCGACCAGCCGGTCCGGGCGGCCAGCGCACGGTAGGTCACCTCCGTGCCGCCACGCCGCCGGGCGTCGCGCCGCTTGAGCTGGCGCAGCATCCGGGCCAGGTCCTGCAGGGTGCCCCCGTCGGCCAACCGGACTCCTAACTAGACGAAGCCGAGCACGTCCATCGTACGTGCCGTATAGCGATGTTCAACGATGTTCAGGATCGGCCCGGCGGCCACGGGCGCGCTCCGACGATGGCTGCCATGACTGACACACCGTCCCCCCGTGCCAGGATCGGCTGGAGCGTCACGGCGCTCCTGGTCATGGCCGTGCTCCTGCCCGCGACGGGCGCCTCGGCCGCCGAGGAGCCCAAGACCGACACCCCCGGCGTCGCCCCCGCCGAGGCCGTGCCCGGCGGCTTCCGGACCTGGGAAGACCTCAGCGAGGCGCAGACCCGCCTCAACACCGCCGCCGACGACATCCTGTCGGTGGACTCACCCGGTTACGCCGGCACCATCGCCGCCCCCGAGAACGGCGAGCTGCACATCTACTGGAAGGGCGAGGTCCCCGCCGACGCCCAGGAGCGCGCCGCCCGCACCGGCGTCCCGGTCAGGTTCCTGCCCGCCCGCTACAGCGAGGTCGAGCTCGCCGCCGAGGTCGACCGGCTCGGCGCCGACAGCCGCGTCGGCACGGCCGCACCCCAGGTCGACGGCTCGGGTCTCGCCGCCACCGTGAGCACCGAAGCCGACCGCGAGGCGATCCTGGCCGAGGCCCGGCTGCCGCTGTCGGTCACCATCGAGCGTCAGCCGGACCTGCTCTTCAACCGCCAGGCCGACATCTCCCCGTACTGGGGCGGCGCCCGCTGGAACAACCTCAGCACGGGCGGCTCCTGCTCCACCGGCTTCAGCGTGAACTGGGCCGGCCAGCCCCGGATGCTCACCGCCGGCCACTGCGGCAACAACGGCAACGTCGCCCGGATCGGCACCGCCACCCAGCCCAACACCAGCATCGTCGCCGACGTCAACGCCCGCGACACGCAAATGCTCAACCGGCCGCCCAACCGCACCTTCGCCGGGCGCATCTACACCGGCGCCTGGAACAGCTCGTCGAGCATCCGGGTCGGCGGCTCCACCGCCGACTACGTCGGCAACTGGATCTGCACCGGCGGCGCGTTCACCGGCGAGCACTGCAACGCCAAGGTGTACGCCGTCAACACCAGCGTGCTCGGCATGGCGCCGATGACGTACGCGGCGAAGGTGCCGGGCACCCCGGCCGCGGGCAACTGCATCGCCGCGCCCGGCGACAGCGGCGGCCCGGTGTACTCGCACGGCCTGTTCATCAAGTGGCCGTTGAAGATCGAGATCGCCGCGGTGGCGCGCGGCACGATCACCGCGGGCTACCTGGACACGCCGTGCGTGTCGCTCGGGGTGTGGAAGACCGGCTCCTACCGGGTCTTCTACGCGCCGGTCCGGCGGCCGATCTTCAGCCCGTACGTCGGCTCGCTGACCTTCTACGGGGCCAGCCTGCTGTGACACCGGCCCGCTGCGGCCGGGAGGGTGCCTGCCCTCCCGGCCGCACGCGGCTGCCCGGCCGACCGGCAGTCCCGGCGGCCGTTTGTAGGATTCGCGGGTGGCCGTGCAGAGCATCCTTCTCCGCTTCTCCTACTGCGAACACGACTGGATCACGGAGGACATCGACGGGCCGGAGGCGGCCGAGGCGGTCCTGTTGCGGGTGGCGTCCGAAGGGGACTGGTGCGAGGTCGACGAGGCCGAGCCGGACGAGTTCGACTCCCTCGACGCCCTCGTCGAGCGGGCCGAGGGGGTCGTCGCCGGAGAGTGGCAGATGCCCGCGGACGCCGTACGGCTGCCCGTGGACAAGCTCCGCACGATCATCGCCGAGGGCGGCTGGACCTTCGCGGCCGGCGAGTTCTCGGAGTTCGTGGGCAACAACCAGGACACCGAGCTGCTCGTCAAACTCGTCCGCAACCGGTGAGACCCGCTGCTCTTCAGCCCGAGACGCCGAACACCGGAATAGTCGACTAAGTCATTTGCCATTTTCCTGCGCCTTTCGTTTGACCTGCTGCCATACGCGGTAATAGATCACCATCCGCTGGGGTGCCAGGCAGCACGGAGGCAGGAGTGGGCGATGAGACTCCCCGAAGCGCGGGGTGAGCTTTCGGCGGCCGTGATCGAAGGGCTGCGGTCCGGACAGGCGGTCCGGACCATGGGCCTACCGAAGTTCACCGGCGCCGATCCGCTGGCTGACGAGGACCTGCAGCTCGCCCTGGCCGTCTGCTACGAGCTGCACTACAGCGGCTTCGACGACGTCGACGACCGCTGGGAGTGGGATCCCGGCCTGCTGGCCCTGCGCGCCGACATCGAGCGGCTGTTCGAGCGGGCGCTGCGTAAGCTGACCGGTCCGCAACCTGCGGTCGGCGCCGCGGAGATCCCCGCCGCGCTGTCCGCGCTGACCGCCGAACGGGGCGGCCCGTCGCTGGCGCGTTACATCCAGACGCACGCCACCATCGAGCAGTTTCGGGAGTTCGTCGTACACCGCTCGCTCTACCAGCTCAAAGAGGCAGACCCCCATACCTTCGCCATCCCTCGGCTGACGGGGCGCGCCAAGGCCGCGCTGATCGAGATCCAGATCGACGAGTACGGCAACGGTCAGCTCCCGCGGATGCACGCTGAGCTGTTCCGGACCACGATGGGCTGCCTGGGGCTGAACACCGAATACGGCGCGTACCTCGACCGGCTGCCCGCGGTGACGCTCGCCGCCACCAACATGCTGTCCATGTTCGCCCTGCACCGGCGGCTGCGGGGCGCGCTCACCGGCCAGCTGGCCGCCTTCGAGATGTCGTCGAGCCTGCCCAACAGCCGCTACGGCAACGGCCTGCGCCGCCTCGGCGGCGACAGCCGGGCGACACGGTTCTACGACGAACACGTCGAAGCCGACGCGGTGCACGAGCAGATCGCCGCGTACGACATGTGCGGATCGCTGGTCGCCGAGCATCCGGAGCTGGCCGCTGACGTGCTGTTCGGCGCCGCGGCCGCCGAGGCGCTCGGGGGCCGGGTCAGCGCGCACCTGCTCGACAGCTGGGCCCGCGGGAGTAGCTCGTTGCGGCCGGTGACCAGGCCGGCCGACCGGGTGCCGGAGACCCGCTCACTGGCAGGAGCGGCGGCATGACCCAGGAACCGACGCACGTGCGCCCCGCGGCGACCGTGACACCGTACGAGAACGGTCCGCTGCTGCTGCGCGGCGACTTCGAGATCGTCACCCCGGACGGCGAGCGCATCGAGGCCGGCAGGTCGACGGTCGCGCTCTGCCGTTGTGGCCGCTCGCGGATCAAGCCGTTCTGCGACGGCACCCACAAGTTGATCGACTTCCGGGCTCCGGCCGGCCGGCAGATCGCCCACCCCGATGCGATCGACACCGACCAGCAGGCGGCCGACTGACCCGCCGCGGTGCTGCCCGGACCGACCACCGGCCGGGTCCATCCCGAGGTGCCTCGTGAATCGACGCCGGCGGGCACCCGGCGGTCGTGGGGCCTCAGGGACGAGCAAGGAGACAGTGAAAGCCTCTTCTAGATCACCAAAGGATGGCTGAGCAGTATGGAAGCAGGCTTCAACGGGGACGGCCGTCGGGTCGTCACCGCGGACCGCAGCCCCCTGACCTTCGGGGTCGAGGAGGAGTTCCTGCTGCTCGACATCCCCAGCGGCAGTAATCTGCCGGTGGCCGACGAGGTGCTGGCCCGGCTCACCGGGCAGGCATCGGAGCAGAGCCGTCACGAGTTCCGGCAGAGCATGATCGAGATGGTGACGCCGGTCTGCGCGGACCTCACGCAGCTTCGCGACCAGCTGGCCGCCTCCCGCGCCGCCGCTGCCGGCGCCGCGGCCGCGATCGGCGCGCAACTGGTGGCAGTGGGAGCGACGCCGGTGCGGGAAGCGGTCATCGACCGGCCGGCCGCCGAACGATACGAGCGGATCATCCGGCAGTTCGGGCCCGTGGCGCTCGATCCGGCGCTGTGCGGATGCCACGTCCACGTCGGCGTGCCCGATCGCGAGCTCGCCGTCCAGGTCTGCAACCACCTGCGGCCCTGGCTTCCCGTCATCCAGGCGATCGGTGCGAACTCGCCCTTCCACATGGGAGCCGACACCGGCTACGCGAGTTGGCGGTCGATCCAGATGGAACGCTGGCCCAGTCTCGGCCCGTCACCGTACTTCGCGAGCGCCGCCGAATACGACCACACCGTCCAGCGGCTGATCACGGCAGGTGTGATGCTGGATGTGGGCATGGTGCTGTGGTACGCCCGCCCCTCGGCCCGTTACCCCACGGTCGAGGTGAGGGTCGCGGACGTGGCGCCGACGGTCGACGACGCGGTCGTCGTGGCCGCGCTCGTCCGGGCGCTGGTCGCCACGGTGATCGACGATATCCGCGCCGGGGTGCCGGCACCGCGCCTGCGGGGAAGCCTGCTGCACGCCGCGCACTGGCGGGCCGCCCGCGACGGGCTGGAGGGCCACCTCGTCAACCCGATGACCGGCGAACTCCTGCCGGCCTGGCGTCTCGTCGATGACCTGGTGAGTCTCGTCGGCCCGGCGCTGCACAGGGCCGGCGACCTGCCGGCGGTGATCGCGGGGATGGAACGACTGCGCACCGAAGGCAGCGGCGCCGAGCGTCAACGACGAGTCCACCGCCGCACCGGCGACATTCACGACGTGCTGGTCTACCTCGCCGGCGAGACGACCGGGAACGGGGCTCGCTGAGGGCGGCGGCGGTTGCCCGGCAGCCGCCTGGTCTGTCCCGGCACGCGCGGCCCTCCTCGAAGCGCTCGGCGAAGTGGTGGACCGCGGTCAACCAGCCGGAGGCGACGTGAACAGCGCCTGGTTGTCCGTCGACCACTGCACCCGGTCGGCCAGCTCGTCGCAGAACCCCTGCGCGACCCACGTGCGCTGCGGTTCCAGCCCCCGCTCGGCCAGCGCACGCACGTGCACGGCGGTCGTCGTCTGCCTGCGGATCACGGCCTCGACGAGCCCGTCGACGGTGGCCAGGCCGTATTCCTCGGCGAAGACCGCGATGCGTCGGGCGCGGTCCGGCGGCGAGTCGAAGCCCTGCCAGCGCATCGCGTGTACGTCGTCGCGGAACGGCGCCACGTACTCCAGGGCGTACGCGACGTCGTCGAGCGCATCGCCGGGCTGGGCGAAGTCGAAGTCGATCAGGCCCACCGGCGTCAGGCCGTCCCACACGACGTTCCAGGGTCCGAAGTCGCCGTGGCAGATGACCTGACCCGGCCTGGCGGGCCCGTCCGCCAGCGCCCAGCGGGCGTCGGCGGGTGCCACGAAGCCCGCGACCGCCTGGTGGTACTCGCGCAGCAGCCGGGCCAGTGCCCGCAGGCCGGCCTCGGGCACCACCCGTTGCCAGCCGGCCGCACCCGACGCCCCCGGTATGAAGCCGAGGACCTCCTGGCCGTCGACCACGCCGAGCGGCTCGGGCGCCCGGGTGAAGCCGACGTCGCGCAGATGGTGCAACAGCGCGTGCACCGTCGGGGTCCACCACCCGGCAGGTCGGTGGACCCGATCGCCGACGGTGGTGACGCGCGCGTGTGCCATACCCGACCGTAACTGCTCGGGATCCGACGCGCCGGGCAGGTGGTTCCCGAACGTCAGGTCATGATCGTCCGATGGGGTCGGCGGTGACCGGCTCCTTCCGGCCCCGGGCGCCGACCAGGACGGCGGCAGCGACAACGAACACGATGATCGAGGTCCAGACGTTGAGGCGCACGCCCAGGATGAGATTGGCGTGGTCGATCCGGAGCGCCTCCACCCACACCCGGCCCGCGGTGTAGCCGGCGATGCACAGGGCGAGCAGGCGCCCGGACCCGAGGGAGAACCGTTTCTCAGCCCAGATCAGTACGAAGTACAGCCCCACGCACCACAACGCCTCGTACAGGAAGGTGGGGTGGTAGAGCCCGATGTCGGGGCTGTCGGCGGGCCGGTGTGCCGGGTCGATGCGCAGCGCCCACGGCAGTGTCGTCGGTGCTCCGTAGAGCTCCTGGTTGAAGTAGTTGCCCAACCGGCCGATGGCCTGCGCCAGGATGAGGCCGGGAGCGGCGGCGTCGCCGAACGCGGCGAGCTTGATGCCCAGCCGACGGCAGACGATCCATGCCCCGAGCGAGCCCAGGGCGATCGCGCCCCAGATCCCCAGGCCTCCTTCCCAGACGTAGAGCGCCCGGATCGGTTGCCTGCCGGGGGCGAAGTAGAGCTCCGGGTTCGTCAGCACGTGGTAGAGGCGGCCGCCGATGATGCCGATCGGGACCGCCCACAGCGCCACGTCGAGAACGTCGTCGGCCCGGCCGCCGCGCGCGGCCCACCGTCGCCTGGTGAGCAGGATCGCGACGACGATTCCGGCGACGATGCACAGCGCGTAGGCGCGGATGGGGACCGGTCCCAGGTGCCATACGCCGCGGGCGGGGCTCGGGATACTGGCAGAGAACATGCCGGAATCCTGCTGCTGCTGGGTGGGAAGGGCAACCCGGCGATGCGGCACCCGGATGCCTTTCAGGACGAGGGGCACACGGCCACCGGTGGTTGGTCCGGCGGCAGGTATGCCTCCCTCTCCAGGGAGGTGAGGTCCCGCTTGATGGCCGAGCAGATCTTGTCGATGGCGGCGACCGGGTCCTGCGGGGTGATGTTCCACAACCGCGCCCTGCCGTCGTAGCCGCCGGTGGCCAGGGTTTGCCCGTTGGGGCTGAACGCCACCGAGGACACCGGGCGGTTGTGCCCGGTCGGGGTGCCGCGGGTCTGCCTGGTGACCGGGTCCCACAACCGCACGGTGCCGTCTTCGCCGCCGGTGGCCAGGGTGTGCCCGTCCGGGCTGAACGCCACCGCGTTCACCCAGCCGGTGTGTCCGGTCAGGGTGCCGCGGGGCTGCCCGGTGGCCGGGTCCCACAACCGCGCCGTTCCGTCGGAGCTGGCCGTGGCGAGGATGCGCCCGTCCGGGCTGAACGTCACCGAGGACACGAGGTCGGGTTGGCTGACGGTGGTAGTGGTCCTTCCGGTGGCCGCGTCCCGCAGCTGCACCGTGCCGTCGTAGCCACCGGTGGCCAGGATGCGCCCGTCCGGGCTGAACGCCACCGAGGACACGAGGTCGGACGGGCCGAGGGTGGTGCGGGTCTGTCCAGTGGCCGTGTCCCACAGCCGCACCGTGCGATCGGCGCTGCCGGTGGCCAGGATGCGCCCGTCCGGGCTGAACGCCACCGACCTGACGCCGCCGGTGTGGCCGCTGAGGGTGCCGCGGGGCCGCCCGGTGGCCGTGTCCCACAACCGCGCCGTGCGATCGGCGCTGCCGGTGGCCAGGATGCGCCCGTCCGGGCTGAACGCCACCGACAACACGGGGCCGGTGTGGCCGGTGAGGGTGGTGCGGGGCTGCCTGGTGGCCGGGTCCCACAGTCGCACCGTCCCGTCTTCGCCGCCGGTGGCCAGGAAGCTTCCTTCCTTGTCGAACGCCACCGACCACACGGGGCCGGTGTGGCCGATCATCGTGCCGCGCTCGGTGACCGGGTCCCACAACCGCACCGTGTCGTCGGAGCTGCCGGTGGCCAGGGCGCGCCCGTCCGGGCTGAACGCCACCGCGTTCACCCAGCCGGTGTGGCCGGTGAGGGTGGTGCGGAGCTGCGCGGTCACCGGGTCCCACAGTCGCACCGTCCCGGAACTGGCCGTGGCCAGGATGTGCCCGTCCGGGCTGTACGCCACCGCCCCCATGGCGCCGGTGTGGCCGCTCAGGGTGGCACGGAGCTGCCCGGTGGCCGCGTCCCACAGCCGCACCGTGCCGTCGTCGCTGGCCGTGGCAAGGGTGTGCCCGTCCGGGCTGAACGCCACCGACTTCACGCCGCTGGTGTGGCCGGTCAGGGTGGTGCGGGGCTGCCCGGTGGCCGCGTCCCACAGCCGCACCGTGCGGTCACCGCTGCCGGTGGCCAGGGTGCGCCCGTCCGGGCTGAATGCCACCGCCCCCATGGCGCCGGTGTGGCCGGTCAGGGTGGTGCGGGGCTGCCCGGTGGCCGGGTCCTGCAACCGCACCGTGCCGTCGTCGCTGGCCGTGGCCAGGGTGCGGCCGTCCGGACTGAACGCCACCGACACCACGGGGCCGGTATGGCCGGTCAGGTCGGCAGCGCCGGGCCCCCCGGTGGCCGGGTCCCACAACCGCGCCTTGCCGTCGATGCTGCCCGTCGCCAGGGTGCGCCCGTCCGGGCTGAACGCCACCGACCTCACGCCGCCGGTGTGGCCGGTCAGGGTGGCGCGGGTGTGCCCCGTGACCGGGTCCCACAACCGCACCGTCCCGTCTTCGCCGCCGGTGGCCAGGGTGCGCCCGTCCTTGCTGAACGCCACCGCCCACACGGGACCGGTGTGGCCGGTCAGGGGGCGGCGGGCCTGGCCGGTGGCCGGGTTCCACAACCGCACCGAGGCGTCGGCGCCGCCGGTGGCCAGGGTGCTTCCGTCCTGGTTGAACGCCACCGACCATGCGGGGCCGGTGTGGCCGGGCAGGGGAGTGGCGTCCCCGGTGACCAGGTTCCACAACCGCGCCGTACGGTCGTTGCCGCCGGTGGCCAGGGTGTGCCCGTCCGGGCTGAACGCCACCGACAACACGGCACCCTGGTGACCGGTGAGGACCATGCGGGGCTGCCCGGTGGCCGGGTCCCACAAGCGCACCTTCTCGTCTTCGCCGGCGGTGGCCAGGGTGCTTCCGTCCGGGCTGAACGCCACCGACCACACGGTGCGGCCGTGGTCGGTCAGGGTTTCGCGGGTTCGTCCGGTGGCCGTGTCCCACAGCCGCACCGTGCGGTCGTCGCTGGCCGTGGCCAGGGTGCGCCCGTCCGGGCTGAACGCCACCGACAACACGAGGCCGTCGTGGCCGGTGAGGGTGGTGCGGGGCTGCTCGGTCGCCAGGTCCCACAGCCGCACGGTCTTGGAGCTGGCCGTGGCCAGGGTGCGGCCGTCCGGGCTGAACGCCACCGACAACACGCCGGCGGTGTGGCCGGTCAGCGTGGCACGGGTTCGTCCGGTGTCCGGGTCCCACAGCCGCACCGTGCGGTCGTCGCTGGCCGTGGCCAGGGTGCGCCCGTCCGGGCTGTACGCAACCGACAACACGCCGCCGGTGTGACCGGTGA
>NZ_JBFAOU010000189.1:0-14575 GCF_040675365.1 Catellatospora sp. NPDC049609
ATCGGGGCGGGGCGTTTGAGCGCGTCGGCGTCCGGGCGGCCGATCATGGCCACGCTGACCGACAGCGCCAGCGTGCCCGCCCAGCAGTGACCGCGGTCACCGCACGCCGGGGGGTGGATCACTTGCCGCAGAGCGACTTGACCTTCTCGCCGGTGGCCTCGAACTCCGGCGTGCCGAGCGCGTCGACGACCTTCTTCAGGTCGGGGCCCGCAGCGGCGATGGCGGCCGGCATCTTGTTCAGCACCGCGATGTCGGCCTCGATGGCGGCCTTCAGCTCCGGGTCGACGCTACCGGCGGCGACCGGGGCCAGGGCGGCGCCGAAGGTGGCCAGACCCTTGGTCAGGTCGGCGATGGCCTGCTGAGCCTTGGCCGGGTCAGCGGCCACGGCGTCCATGTTCATCATGGTCTCCATGAGCGGCTTGGTCAGCTCCGCCTGCGCCTTGTCGTAGGCGGCACAGGCAGCGGCCTTGTCGATCGGGGAGGCGGCCGGAGCCGGGGCGGCGCTGGTGGCGCCGGCGGCCGGGGTGCCGGACGCGGTGGCCGAGGGGGTCTCCGGGTCGGCGCAGGCGGCCATGCCCAGCAGGGCCAGGCCCAGGGTGGCCGTAGCGAGCACTCGTCGCATGAGGGTTCCTTCGTTCGAGGGATTCAAGGGTGAGGTTGCCCGCGACGCGGGCACCCGGGGAGCCTAACCACGGCGTCCGACAGGGACATCGGCAGCCTCAGCGGCCCCGGGAGTCAGGAAACGGATGATCAGGCGCAGGTGGTCGCGAGCGGCATGATCCAGGACAGGAAGGCCGGGGTGAGCTTGGCCTCCAGCTCCTCGACCTTGGTGGTGCCCTCCAGGAAGGCCAGGTCGGCAGCCTTGCCGACGTTCGCGGCCACCTCGTCGAACTTGGCCTTGACGGCGGGGTCGGTCGCCTTGGCGCTGAGGTCGGCGATGCCGGTCTGCAGCTTGGCGAGCTCGCCCTTGACCTTGGTCTCGGCGGCGGCGATCTTCGTGGCGTCCTTGCCCTGGCGCGCCACGAGCAGCTCGCCGATCGCGACGCCGAGGTTGGTCGTCGCCTGGCCCTGGAAGATCTTGTCGAACTCGGCGCAGACGGCCTTCGCGTCGGTCCCCGCGGAGGCGCTCGGCGCGACCGAGGCCGCGGCCGTGGCGGCCGGGCTGGACCCGGACGCGGAGGGGTCGGCGCTCTGGTCGGCGCAGGCGGACAAGCCGAAAAGGGTCACCGCGAGGGCGGTCGCGGCCAGCAGACGTCGCATGGGGTGTTTCCTCCATCAGGGTGGGGTGCGCCCGTGGCGGGCGGCCCCGCGGAACGCGTTTCAGGTGGGCGGCGCGTTGGGGCGCCGCCCCGCGTGCCGCCGGTGCGGGCACGCCGGTCAGGGCGCGGTGGGGCCGGGCATCCCCGCCACCACCGCGCGGGCGGTCAGGCCGAGGGGCAGACCTTGTCGAGCGCCTCGTTCGCCGCGGACAGCTCCGGGCTGAACAGGATCGACTGGATCTTCGACGGATCCTGCGCGAGCTGCTGCGGGTCGCCCAGCGCGCCCGCCGAGGCGTCCAGCGCCTTGGTCAGGTCGTCGAGCGCCTTCTTCAGCGTCGGGTCGGCGGCCTTGGCGGCCTCGGCCTTCATCGCGGTGGACAGCGCCACGTAGTCCTTGGCGAGGGCGTCCAGGAAGGCCTTCGCCTTGTCCGGGTCGCTGAGCGAGGTGCCCGCCTCCTGCGCCTTGGTCACGAGGTTGGTGATGAACTTCTTGCTCTCGGCGACGACCGTGGCGCAGACGGCCTTGGTGTCGACCGTGCCGGTGCCCGGCACCGCGGCCGAACCGCTGGGGGCGACGCTCGCGCCCGGGCTCGCCGCGGCCGACACGGCCGCCGAGGCGGTCGGCGCGGCGTTCGGCGCCGGGGTGTCGGTGCAGGCCGAGGCGGTGAACAGCGCCGCGCCCAGCACGGTGGCGGCTAGCAGGCGTCGCATGGGGTGTCCTCCGAGTCCAGGGGTGTGTGTCGGACAGCGAACTGCCCGGGGTGGTGACCACATACCCCGGGCAGCTTACGCAACTCCCGTGACGACGCCTGAGTTCGTCACGAGCGGTATGGAGTTGTTATCCGCCCCGGTTACGGGCGGGTGCGGCGGCGGCCGCCGCGGCGCGTCCGGCGGCGGGTGGGCGTGTCGGCCGACTCGTCACCGGGCTCGTCACCGGGCTCGTCGCCAGGCTCGTCGTCCTCGGGCGCCTCGTAGCGGGACAGGTCGTAGCCCTCGGTGTCGTAGTACGACGTGTCGTCGGCCACCTTCGGCTGCTGCTTGGGCGCGGGCGGCGCCGAGACCGGCTTGACCCGCGCGGGCTGCGCCTGGGCGGGCGGCAGCGCCTGGGCCGGCGCCCTGCGGTCGGACACCGGCTCGGTGTGGATGACCACGCCGCGGCCCTTGCAGTGCTCGCACGGCTCGCTGAACGCCTCCAGCAGGCCCGCGCCGATCCGCTTGCGGGTCATCTGCACCAGGCCCAGCGAGGTGATCTCGGTCACCTGGTGCTTGGTCCGGTCGCGTCCCAGGCACTCGGTCAGCCGGCGCAGCACCAGCTCGCGGTTGCTCTCCAGCACCATGTCGATGAAGTCGATCACCACGATGCCGCCGAGGTCGCGCAGCCGCAGCTGGCGCACGATCTCCTCGGCCGCCTCCAGGTTGTTGCGGGTGACCGTCTCCTCGAGGTTGCCACCCGCACCGGTGTACTTGCCGGTGTTGACGTCGACGACGGTCATCGCCTCGGTGCGGTCGATCACCAGGTGGCCGCCGGAGGGCAGGAACACCTTGCGGTCCAGACCCTTGAGGATCTGCTCGTCGATGCGGTACGTGGCGAACACGTCGGCGACGCCGGTGTGCCGGTGCACCCGGTCCACCAGGTCGGGCGACACGTGCCGCAGGTAGGTCTGCACGGTCTCGTAGGCGTTGTCGCCCTGGACCACGAGCTCCTTGAAGTCCTCGTTGAACAGGTCGCGGACCACCCGGACGACCAGGTCCGGCTCGCCGTACAGCAGCGCGGGCGCGCCGCCCTCGGCCGCCTTGGCCTGGATGTCCTCCCACTGCGCCTGCAGCCGCTTGACGTCGCGGGCCAGGTCCTCCTCGGAGGCGCCCTCGGCGGCGGTGCGCACGATCACGCCCGCGCCCTCGGGGACCAGCTTCTTGAGGATGTCGCGCAGCCGCTTGCGCTCCACATCGGACAGCTTGCGGCTGATGCCGGAGGCGTTGCCGTTGGGCACGTACACCAGGTGCCGGCCGGACAGCGCGACGTGGCTGGACAGCCGCGCGCCCTTGTGCCCGATCGGGTCCTTGGTCACCTGCACCAGCACGGAGTCGCCCGACCGCAGCGCCTGCTCGATGGAGCGGGCCCGGCCCTCCAGGCCGGCCGCGTCCCAGTTGACCTCACCGGCGTAGAGCACCGCGTTGCGGCCCCGGCCCAGGTCGACGAAGGCGGCCTCCATGCTCGGCAGCACGTTCTGCACCTTGCCCAGGTACACGTTGCCGACCATGGTGGCGGTGGAGGCCCGGGTGACGTAGTGCTCCACGAGCACGCCGTCCTCCATGACCGCGATCTGGGTGCGGTCGGGGTTCTCCCGGATCACCATGACCCGGTCGACCGCCTCGCGGCGGGCCAGGAACTCCGACTCGGTCAGGATCGGCGGGCGGGTGCGGCGCTGCTCGCGACCGTCCCGGCGGCGCTGGCGCTTGGCCTCCAGCCGGGTGGACCCGGAGACGCCCTGCACCTCGTCGCTGGCGGCCCGCGGCTCGCGGATGCGCACGACCGTGTGCACGCCGTCCTCGGACTCGGCCGCGTCGTCCCCGGCGCCCTTGCGGCGGCGGCGACGGCGGCGGCGGGTCAGCGGCTCGCCGTCCTCGTCCTCGCCCACCTCGTCCTCGGCGCCCTCGGCGGCCTCGGGCTGCTCGTCGTCGGCGGCGTCGTCGGCCCCGCCCTTGCCGCGCCCGCGGCCACGACGGCCCCGGCGGCGGCGGCCGCGGCCACCGTCCTCGGCGTCCTCGTCGTCCTGCTCCTCCTCGGCGGCGGTCGGCTCCTCGGCCTCCGCCTCGGCGGTGACGGCCTCCTCCTCGTCGCGTCCGCCACGGCGGCGGCGACGGCGACGGCCGGCCTCGGCCGGCTCGGCCTCGGGCTCCTCCGCGGGGCGCGCGGCGGCGGCCGGACGGGCGGGCGGGGTCGCGACGGTCGCCTCCGGCGCCATGAACAGCACGGAGATGGCCGGGCGGCGGGTCGTGCCACCGGGTGCTTCGAGCGCCTCGGCCGCCTCCGCGGCGGCCTCCTCGGCCTCCTCGTCCTCGACGGCCTCCTCCGCGAGCGCCTCGCTCACGGTGACCTGGACGGGAGCCGCGACGGCGGGCTCGATGACGTCACTTGTCACAGACTCGCCGGAGATGTCCGGCTCTGCGGCTTTCTTCCGGCGACGGGTGGCCTTCTTGGCCGGCTTCTCGGCGTCGGCGGGCGCACCCTCCTCCGCCGGAGCGGCCTCGGCCGCGGGCACGGCGCGCTTGCGGGCACGCCGGCGCGCGGGAGCCTCGGGCTCCCCCGCCGCCTGCTCGGCGACGGCGTCGCCGGAGGTGTCCCCGTGCACAGCGCCGGGCTGTGCCTGCTGCGCCGCATCCGGCGCGTTCTGCGATGCGTTGTCGGCATTCTCATGCCGATCTGCGGGCTCGTGGTCGAGCATCCGGACTGTTCTCCAGTTCTGGCGGTCCCGGGCGCGTCACAACGCAGCCACTCAGGAGCACCGGTGTTTTCCGCCGGGGACGCCTGCTCAAGCGCCTGTCGCGGCGCTCGGACGGGCTTTCCGCCGAAGTCTGCCTGTAGCGGTGACCGGTCGGGTCAACGCTCGCCGATGGCGACGGGGTCGCGATCCGCCTCGAGCGGATCCACGATCTCCCCCTGCGGGGTCAGCGTGCCCTGTGCCAGCCGGGTCGCCCTGGCACTTCGCAGTGAGTGGGGCGCCGACGGCTCCAGGTCGGCCACCACGCGCAGGCCGGACAGGACGTCATCGGGCCGTACGGAGGGAGTGACCTGCCGCACGACAAGGTCGAGTATCGCACACGGGGCCGCCCCGACCGCGCCAGGTGGTGAGGTCTGTGACGAGACCGCCTCGATGGCGGCCACCGCGTCCCTGGTGTCGAAGGTGCGCCGGCCCTGCTTGGTCATGCGTTCGACCAGCACCTCACCCTGCGCGACGAAGGCCGCCACCGCCGCGGCGAGCTGCTCGTCGGACACGCCGGGCAGCTCCACCCGCCACCGCGAGGCGGTGATGCGGTCGGCGAGGCTGCCGGGCGCGTGCGCCTCGACCGCGTCCAGCACGTCCAGGCCCGGTGAGAGCGCCGCGTCCAGCGCCTTGACCAGCGCTTCGGGCTCGACCCGCGCGCGCAGCCCGAGCTCCAGGTACTCCGCCTCGGAGGCGACGCCGGTCGGCGCCGCGCTCGCGAACGAGATCTTCGGGTGCGGGGTGAAGCCCTGCGAGAAGGCGATCGGCACGCCCGCCCGGTGGATGGCCCGCTCGATGGCGCGGGCGAAGTCGCGGTGCGAGGTGAAGCGCAGCGGGCCGCGCTTGGCGTAGCGCAGCCGCACGCGCTGCACGACGGGTGCCTGGCCGCCCTCGGGCTGGTTCTTGGTGCGTCCCACGTCAGGCCCCCGCGGGCACGCGCAGGCCGGTGTTGACCGGCGTGATGGGCAGCAGCTTGTGGCCGGTGGGCCCGATCTGGATCTGGGTGTCCATGGACGGGCACACGCCGCAGTCGAAGCACGGCGTCCAGCGGCAGTCGTCCTGCTCGTACTCGGTCAGCGCGTCCTGCCAGTCCTGCCAGAGCCAGTCCTTGTCCAGGCCCGAGTCCAGGTGGTCCCAGGGCAGCACCTCGGCCTGCTCGCGCTCGCGGGTGGTGAACCAGTCCAGGTCCACGCCGAAGCCCGGCAGCACCTCGGCGGCGGCGTCGACCCAGCGCCGGTACGAGAAGTGCTCGCTCCAGCCGTCGAAGCGGCCGCCCTCCTCCCACACCTTGCGGATGACCGCGCCCACGCGGCGGTCACCGCGCGCCAGCAGGCCCTCGATCAGCGACGGCTCGCCGTCGTGGTAGCGGAAGCCGATGGCCCGGCCCAGCGAGCGGTCCGAGTTGATCTCGTTCTTGAGCGCCTTGAGCCGCGCGTCGATCACCTCGGGGCGCTCCATGGCGGCCCACTGGAACGGGGTGTGCGGCTTGGGCACGAACCCGCCGATCGACACGGTGCAGCGGATGTCCTTGCTGCCCGTCGCCTGGCGGCCCGACTTGATGACGTTGTGCGCCAGCCGGGCGATCTGCAGCACGTCCTCGTCGGTCTCGGTGGGCAGGCCGCACATGAAGTACAGCTTCACCTGCCGCCAGCCGTTGGAGTACGCCGTGGTGACGGTGCGGATGAGGTCCTCCTCCGTCACCATCTTGTTGATCACCTTGCGGATGCGCTCCGAGCCGCCCTCCGGGGCGAACGTCAGACCGGTGCGCCGGCCGTTGCGGGCCAACTCCTGCGCCAGGTCGATGTTGAACGCGTCCACCCGGGTGCTGGGCAGCGACAGGGACACGTTGGTGCCCTCGTACTGGTCGGCCAGGCCGGAGCAGATGTCGCCGATCTCGGAGTGGTCGGCCGACGACAGCGACAGCAGGCCCACCTCGGTGAAGCCGGAGAACTCCAGCCCGTCGTGCACCATCTGCGCCACCGTGGTGATGGAGCGCTCGCGCACCGGGCGGGTGATCATGCCGGCCTGGCAGAAGCGGCAGCCGCGGGTGCAGCCGCGGAAGATCTCCACGGCGAACCGCTCGTGCACCGTCTCGGCCAGCGGCACCAGCGGCTTCTTCGGGTACGGCCAGGCGTCGAGGTCCATGGTGGTGCGCTTGTGCACCCGGAACGGCACGCCCGGGCGGTTGGGCACCACGCGCTGGATCCGGCCGTCGGGCAGGTAGTCCACGTCGTAGAAGCGCGGCACGTACACCGACTCGGTCCGGGCCAGGCGCAGCAGGATCTCGTCGCGGCCGCCGGGGCTGCCCTCGCGCTTCCACGCGGCGACGATGTCGGTGATCTCCAGCACCGCCTCCTCGCCGTCGCCGAGCACGGCGGCGTCGATGAAGTCGGCGATCGGCTCCGGGTTGAACGCGGCGTGCCCGCCCGCGACCACGATCGGGTGCGAGTCGTCGCGGTCCGCCGCGATCAGCGGGATCTTCGCCAGGCTCAGCTCGGTGAGCATGTTGGTGTAGCCCAGCTCGGTGGAGAAGGACAGGCCGAACAGGTCGAAGTCGCCGACCGCGCGGTGCGCGTCGACGGTGAACTGCGGCACGTCGTGCTCGCGCATCAGCTTCTCGAGGTCCGGCCAGACCGCGTAGGTGCGCTCGGCGAGCACGTCCGCGCGCTCGTTGAGCACCTCGTAGAGGATCTGCACGCCCTGGTTGGGCAGGCCGACCTCGTACGCGTCGGGGTACGACAGCACCCAGCGCACAGTGGCCGACTCCCATGGTTTGACCACCGCACCCAGCTCACCGCCCACGTACTGGATGGGCTTGCTGATCAGCGGCAGCAACTGCTCAAGCTGGGGAAAGACCGACTCGCCACGCATGGGTATCAAGGGTACGCGGTCGCGCGCGGCGACCGGACCTCGGGCGAGTTCGCACCCGATGTCCGGTTCGGCACAGCGGATGAGCGCTACTCCTGCGGCTCGTCCGCCCGCTTCTTCGGAGCGTACCGGGAGACGTACTCCTGGCCGGTGAGCTGCTGGATGGCCATCATCACCGTGTCGGTGATCTCGCGGGCGGCGGTGCTGGCGGACTCGGCGTCCTTCCAGGCGCCGACCTCGATCGGCTTGCCGAACTTCACGGTGACCGCGTTGGGCTTCAGCGACGGCAGCGCCTGGCCGATCGGCTGCACCTTCTCGGTGCCGATCATGCCGACCGGGATGATCGGCACGTCCGCGGCGAGCGCGAGCCGGGCCACGCCGGTGCGGCCGCGGTAGAGCCGGCCGTCGGGCGAGCGGGTGCCCTCGGGGTAGACGGCGACCAGGCCGCCCTCCTGGAGCACCGGGATGGCCGCGTCGAACGCGCTCAGCGCCGCTCGGCCGCCGGAGCGGTGCACGGGGATCGCGCCCAGGCCGCCCATCAGCGTGCGGAAGAACAGGCCGCTCACGCCGGAGCCGGTGAAGTAGTCCTCCTTGGCCCAGAAGGAGATGTGGCGGCCGACCGCGGAGCCGAGGAACAGCTCGTCGGCGACGGAGAGGTGGTTGCCGGCGAAGATCGCACCACCCGTGGCGGGGATGTGCTCCGCGCCCTCGATCGTGGGCCGCCAGCCCAGCTTGATCGCGGGCGCCACCGTCCACAATCCGACCGTATAGAGCACCGGCACTTTCTGCCTCCACAGGGTATGAGCTAGCCGGCCGATGAGCTTACGGTAGTCCTCCCGCGCGGCCCATACCCCGGCAACGGTCGCCCAAACGGCGGGCGGATGCCATACTGCGCCGCCCTGCCACCCGCTCGCCTCGACGCTGAGCTGCGTGAATGCCTCCCGGACAGCGATCGGGGCGCCGCGAGTGCCGTTCGTCACGGCGGGGCGGCGCCCCGATCATCGGCTCCGGACCGGAGCGGGTTCAGCTGCGTGCCACGGCCACGGTCACCGTGCCGCCGTCACCGACCTCGCCGGAGAAGCCGGCCTCGACCGTGCCGAACGTCACGCTGTCGGCCAGCGTCTCGGCCGCCAGGAACGCCTGGTGCGCCTGCACCGCCGCGGCCACCTCGGCCGAGGCGGCGACGGTCAGCGCGATCCGGTCGGTGATCGCCAGGTCCGCCTCGCGGCGGGCCTGCTGCACCACCCGGACCACGTCGCGGGCCAGGCCCTCGGCCTCCAGCGCCGGGGTGACCTCGGTGTCCAGCACGACCACGCCGGCGTCGCCCGGCAGCGGGGCGGAGTGCTCCGCGTCGGCCGCGACCAGCTTCAGCTCGTACTCGCCCTCCTGCAGGGTGACCCCGGCGGCGACCGGGGCGCCGTCGACCAGCGACCACTCCCCCGCCTTGACCGCCTTGATGACCTGCTGCACCGAGCCGCCCACGCGCGGGCCGAGCACCCGCGGCACCACCGTGAGCACCTGCTCGCAGTGGCCCGCCAGGTCGTCGCTCAGCTCGACCGACTTCACGTTGACCTCGTCGGCGACCAGGTCCGCGAAGTCGCGCAGCGCGGAGGCGTCCGGCGTGGCCACGGTCAGCGAGCTCAGCGGCAGCCGCACCCGCAGGCCCTTGGCCTTGCGCAGCGACAGCGCCGCCGAGCACACCTCGCGCACCCGGTCCATGGTCGCGACCAGGTCGTGGTCGGCCGGCAGCGACGCCGCCTCCGGCCAGTCGGCCAGGTGCACCGAGCGCTCGCCGGTCAGCCCGCGCCAGATCTCCTCGGCGGTCAGCGGCGCCAGCGGCGCCACCACCCGGGCCAGCGTCTCCAGCACCGTGTACAGCGTGTCGAACGCCTCGGCGTCGCCCGCCCAGAAGCGGTCCCGGCTGCGGCGCACGTACCAGTTGGTCAGCGCGTCCAGATAGGTCCGCACCCCGGCGCAGGCCGCCGAGAGGTCGTACGCGTCGAGCTGCTCCGTCGTCGTCTCGACCAGCTCCCGGGTCTTGGCCAGCACGTACCGGTCCAGCACGTGGGTGGAGTCGACCCGCCGGCGGGCGGTGTGCCCGTCGGCGTTGGCGTAGAGCGTGAAGAAGTAGTACACGTTCCACAGCGGCAGCAGCACCTGGCGCACCGAGTCCCGGATGCCCGCCTCGTTGACCGCCATGTCGCCGCCGCGCAGCACCGGGGAGCTCATCAGCATCCAGCGCATGGCGTCGGCGCCGTAGCGGTCGAACATCTCGTAGACGTCGGGGTAGTTGCGCAGGCTCTTGGACATCTTGCGGCCGTCGGAGCCCTGCAGGATGCCGTGGCTGACGCAGCTGCGGAACGCCGGCCGGTCGAACAGCGCGGTGGCCAGCACGTGCATGGTGTAGAACCAGCCGCGCGTCTGTCCGATGTACTCGACGATGAAGTCGCCCGGGTAGTGGTCCTCGAACCACTCGGTGTTCTCGAACGGGTAGTGCACCTGGGCGAACGGCATCGAGCCCGACTCGAACCAGCAGTCCAGCACCTCCGGCACCCGGCGCATGGTCGAGTTGCCCGTCGGGTCGTCCGGGTTGGGCCGGGTCAGCTCGTCGACGTACGGGCGGTGCAGGTCGGTGACCTTCACGCCGAAGTCCGCCTCCAGCTGCGCCAGCGAGCCGTAGACATCCACGCGCGGGTAGTTGGGGTCGTCGGAGACCCACACCGGGATCGGCGAGCCCCAGAACCGGTTCCGGCTGATCGACCAGTCGCGGGCGTTGGCCAGCCACTTGCCGAACGAGCCGTCCTTGACGTGCTCCGGGGTCCAGTTGATCTGCTGGTTCAGCTCCACCATCCGGTCCCGGAACGCGGTGACCTTCACGAACCAGCTCGACACCGCCTTGTAGACCAGCGGCGTGTCACACCGCCAGCAGTGCGGGTACGAGTGGGTGTAGGTCTCGTGCCGCAGCACGACGCCCCGGTCCTTGAGCTCGCGGATGACCGCCTTGTTGGTGTCGAAGACCTGCTGGCCCTCGTACGCCGGCACCAGCGCGGTGAACCGCGCCCGCTCGTCCACCGTCACCACGGTCGGGATGCCCGCCGCGTTGCAGGTGTTCTGGTCGTCCTCACCGAACGCGGGCGCGAGGTGCACGACCCCGGTGCCGTCCTCGGTGGTCACGAAGTCCGCCCCGAGCACCTGGTACGCGTGCTCCCCGGCGTGGTCCACCAGGAACGGGAACAGCGGCGTGTACCGCTTGCCGACCAGGTCGGCGCCCTTGACGGTGCCGGTGCGCGCGTACCCCTCCAGCTCCTTGGCGTAGTAGTCCAGGCGGGCGGCGCCGAGCAGCAGCTTCTCGCCGTCCTTCTCCATCACCGCGTAGTCGATGTCCGGCCCGACGGCCAGTGCCAGGTTGCTCGGCAGCGTCCACGGCGTGGTGGTCCACACCGCGACCTGCTCGCCGGAGTCGAGCTGGAACTTCACCGCCAGCGTCGGGTCCTGCCGGTCCTTGTAGACGTCGTCCATCCGGGTCTCGGTGTTGGACAGCGGCGTCTCACAGCGCCAGCAGTACGCCAGCACCCGGAAGCCCTCGTAGACCAGACCCTTGTCGTAGAGCGTCTTGAAGGCCCACATGACGCTTTCCATGTAGTCCAGGTCGAGGGTCTTGTAGTCGTTGGCGAAGTCGACCCAGCGCGCCTGGCGGGTGACGTACCGCTCCCACTCGTTGGTGTAGCGCAGCACGGAGGTGCGGCACGCCTCGTTGAACTCGGCCAGCCCCATGTCGAGGATCTCGGCCTTGGTGGTGATGCCGAGCTGCTTCTCCGCCTCAACCTCGGCGGGCATGCCGTGGGTGTCCCAGCCGAACCGGCGCTCGACCCGGCGCCCGCGCATCGTCTGGTAGCGCGGCACCACGTCCTTGACGTAGCCGGTCAGCAGGTGGCCGTAGTGGGGCAGGCCGTTGGCGAAGGGCGGGCCGTCGTAGAAGACGAACTCGTTGGACCCCTTGGCCCCGGCGTCGCGCTGTTCCACGCTGGCCGTGAAGGTCTTGTCGGCGGCCCAGTAGTCGAGCACGCGCCGTTCCAGGCCGGGCAGGTCGGGGCTCGCCGTCACGCCCTCGGCCGCGGCGTCGTGCAGTGGGTAAGCCATCGCTGGGCTCCTCGTCACACTCGTCACTGTCGTCTCACAGTGCGAGGACGAGCCATGATCAGCCCGCGGTACCACCTCGCTTGCCCGTCCCCAGGCGCGGGGACGAACCGCTCGTGTCGGCTGTGACGGGCCGTCCCGTCCGGTTCTACTGGGGCCTTGCGGCCTGTTCTTCCGGAGGCTCACCGGTGATAGCCGGGTCGATGCCTGTGCGTCCAGGTTACCCGGACGCTCCGGGCGCCGGTCTACCGGGTTTCCGGCGGGTCGGCCCGGTAGCGCCCGCTGACCAGCGTCCAGTCCAGGGTGCCGCGCACCGACCGGGCCACCCCGTCCACATGCCGGCGCACCGCCCCGTCGAACTGCGTGCCGAACGACGGCACCCGGTCGCGCAGCGCCGCGAAGCCGTCCATCCGCTCCTGCCACATGCCCACCGCCTCGCCCACCGCCGCCTCGACCGGCAGGTCCCGCTCGTGGGCGATGGCCAGCACCAGGTTGTGCCCGCCCGAGGTGGCGATGTCCTTGTCCAGCGAGTGCAGATCGTTGAACCAGCTCAGCAGGTCGTTGCCGGCCAGCCGCACCGCGCGCAGCGCCGGGTGGTGGTAGATCGCGTCCGGCATCCGGGTGTGCGTGGCGAACTCGGTCAGCAGGTGCGAGATCTCCGCCGCCGAGGCCGCCCGGCGCAGCTCGATGTACTCCGCGACGCCCGGCCGGTGCCCCGCCTCCTTGTTCTCCGCCTCGTCCAGCACGCCGCCGAGGTAGCGGGCGGTCGCGTCGGTGAACCGCTCCTGCCAGGCCGCGGGCATCTCGGCGCGCAGCGCGCCCCAGATCTCGACGAGCATGGTCCGGGCGGGCCCGGTGAAGACCTCGGTCGGATGGCGCGAGCCGTGCAGCAGCGACAGCAGCTCGGTCACGTAGCGCCGGGTGCGGCCCGGCTCGGGCCGCGCGGTGCCGTCGCAGGCGTCGTCGATCAGGTAGAACCACGCGAAGATCATGGCGAGCAGGGCCAGGTCGGCGGGCTGGGCATCGGGGAAGATCCGGCCGGCGTGCCCGGCGTACGCCTCGGCGGCCAGCCAGCTCCGGCCGTCGTCGTCACTGATCAGCCCGCACTTGCGGGCCCATCCGGCCAGCTCGGCCTCGGCGTCGGCGATGTGCGGGGACACTCGCGGCGCGATGGGGCAGTCGATCGGGGGTATGGCGTACACGGCGGTCCTCCGTTTCCGGGAGGCGGACGCGCGGCAGCGCGGGCACGACGGGCGCTGCCGATCGGGGCACGCCGTCACGTCACGGTGAGTTCACGATCCATTACATGAGTCATGGAGATCGATGTCAATCCCTCGGACGCGCCATCCTCACCAGGTGGAACGATCCACTCACCGACGGTACGGCTCGCGCATCGGTTTGCGAACCGCGTCCATCGCCGCCAGGTGCGCCTCCCGCGCCACGCCGTCGATCAGGTAGACCCGGGTCACCGCGTTGCCCTTCGGGCGCACCAGCCCGTTCTTGACCAGCGCCTGCACGTCCCGGATGTGCCACCTGCCGTGGGCCCTGCGCCGCGATCCCACCGAGTGCCTGCGCACCGCACACAGCGCGCGGGAATCCGACAGTGCAGGGCCGCCCCGCTTTCGGGCCGCGGCCGCACCTCGCTCCCGTAGTCGCCGACCGCGCCGCCCACCACCGTGGGCCCCAACGCACCACCGGGCCCGATCCCGAACACCGTCTACGAACACGTGTCCGTGCTGCTGGAGGTCGGTGTGCGCACCGGC
Organism: Catellatospora sp. NPDC049609; assembly: GCF_040675365.1. Taxonomy (NCBI): domain Bacteria; kingdom Bacillati; phylum Actinomycetota; class Actinomycetes; order Micromonosporales; family Micromonosporaceae; genus Catellatospora; species Catellatospora sp. NPDC049609. Next base: position 13,513 of record NZ_JBFAOU010000189.1, read on the forward strand.
AATGGGCCGTCCGGCAGGTCCCGAACCGGCCCGAACCCGCCGGGCCGGCGCCGGTCTCGCTGGTGGACCCGGGAGGCGGTTGACCGTTCGGCGGTCGGTGACGCTACCCGCGGTCTAGTGACCAGCGGCCGGTGGACCGCCATCATGGCCGATGTTTGCATACGTGCTGCTGCGTGAGTACACATCGGATAGCGAGAGGCACCTGACGTGTCAGACCCCGACGACAACACCCCCTACGACAACCCCACGCCCCCTCCTGCCGACGACAAGGACAAGGGCGGCGACTACAAGCCGGCGCACGGCGCGGACGACAAGGACAAGGACGACGACGACAAGGGCGGCCGCAAGCGCTGGCTGCTCCTGCTGCTGCTCCTGCTCCTGATCCTCCTGCTGCTGCTGTGCGGCGGGTTCGCGTACATGAAGTGGTGGCAGAAGAGCGACGGCCCCGACCCGGCCGCCTCGGCGTCCGTGGCGGCCACCGCCTCCGCCGCCGTGCCGGCCAGCCCGACCGCCGCGGCCACCCCCACCGCCGCCGCGTCCGCGACCGCCGGCCCCTCGGCCAGCGCCGCCGCCTCCCCGACCGCCGCCGCGTCGCCCACCGCCGCGCCGACCCCCGACGCCGGCCTGATCACCGTGCCGAACGTCGTCGGCAAGAAGGCGGCCGACGCCGAGCGGATCCTGGCCGACGCCGGCTTCACCAACGTGAAGTTCATCGGCGACGACGGCAAGGAGCTGACCCTGCTCGTCAGCTGGAAGGTCGTCAAGCAGTCGGTGAAGGCCGGCACGAAGGTCGCCGCCGACACCGAGATCGTCCTCACCAACGAGTCCGTCAGCAACGGCAAGGGCTGACCCCCACCCCGAAGGAAGGGCACCTTCTTAACGCTATGCGTATAAGAAGGTGCCCTTCTTAACGCGCCCCACCACCCGCCCCACCCGCCCCGCCCCGCCCCGCCCCGCCCCGCCCAGCCCAGCCCAGCCCAGCCGCGAATAGACGTTGGCCTATCTGGATGAAGTTTTCGAGATCGAAGTCATCCAGATAGGCCAACGTCTATCAAAAGCGGGC
>NZ_JBFAOU010000190.1:0-14345 GCF_040675365.1 Catellatospora sp. NPDC049609
GCCCCCCCCCCCCCCCCGCCCCCATATAGCCTTGCCCCTATCTCCATCACCAATACGACACCCAATTAAACCATAATGCCCAACGTCGATCGGCGAACGGGGCCGCCCCGCCCTACTTCTCGATGAGGCGCTGGACGCCGTCGAGGATGACGTCGAGCCCGAACGCGAACGCGTACGCCGGGTCGGTGGAAGCCTGGTACACCTCGCTCGACGCCTCGCCGACCCGCGAGGCGAGCGGAAACTCGTGCCCCTCCATCACGCGCTCCAGCACCGGCGCGGTGGACCGCCACCACTCCTGCTCGGACATGCCCGAGTCACGCTGCGCGCGGGCCAGCCCGGCGTGACTGCGCGCGACCCCCTCCACGTGGGTGAGCACCAGCGCGAGCACCGAGTCCATCTGCACGTCGCTCAGCCCGATGCCCTCCAGCACCCGCAGCTCGGCCTCGTACTTGGCGACCGCGTTGGGGCCCAGGGTGGGCCGGCCGCCGGTGGCGTCGAGCAGCCAGGGATGGCGCAGGCTGACGTCCCAGTTGCGCTCGGCGACGTAGCGCATCCCCTCCCGCCACCCGCCATGACCGGCGGGGTCGTCGACGCCGGTGTACAGCTCGCCCAGCACGGTGTCGACCATGAGGTCGGCGAGCTCGGTCTTGCCGGGCACGTGGGTGTAGAGCGACATGGTGCCGGACCCGAGCCGCTCGGCGACGCGGCGCATGGTCGCGGCGTCCATGCCCTCGGCGTCGGCCAGCTCGATCGCGGCGGTCACGATCGCCCGCACGGTGAGCCCCGACCGGCCGGGCCGGGTGTGCGAGCCCCAGAGCAGGGCGAGACTGCGACCCGGGTCGCTCTTGGCACTCACGGGGACGTTCCACCTCGATCTCCATCGGCGTACCCCGCACGGTACCGAAGCGCTCCCGCCCCACCCCACGATCCCACCGAAGGAAGGGCACCTTCTTAACGCCATGCGTGGCAGAAGGTGCCCTTCTTAACCTCGCGAAGGCGGCCCTCACGAGGTCACCCGCTGTACCCGTTGGGAAGGGCACCTTCTTCTACGCATAGCGTTAAGAAGGTGCCCTTCCTTTCCTCAATCGGGGAGGGGGGTGACCGAGGTCGCGGGCAGGGCCATGGTGATGCGGCTGTGGCCGAGGTGGGCGGTGACGGCCGCCTCGTGGTACGCGTCGAGCTGGGTGAGGAACTCCTCGGAGCGGTAGAGGGTGCCATCGACGGCGGGGCCGGGACGGCCTTCGAGGACGGCCACGACGTCGTCGCCGGTGAGGGTCTTGTGCGTCTCCAGGGCGTGGGCCAGGGCGAGCACGTCGCGGCGGTGCTGGACGAGCATCTGGCCGGTGCGTTCCAGCAGCTCGCTCAGCATGTCCTCGATGCGGTCGGCCAGCGCGCGGCGGATGTCGGCCTCGGTGTCCTGGCCCTTCTTGCGGCGGCCGCCCTGCCCGCCGCCGGGGGCGCCGACCTCCAGCCGCTTGGCCGTGGAGTACGACGAGACGGTGCTGCCCATGCCCCAGTAGCCCTCCATGAACGAGGCGACCGTGGTGGCCGACTCCAGGTCGCCGGACACGCCCGACGAGCTGTCGCCGCCGAAGAACAGCCGCTCCCCTGCCAGCGAGGCCAGCGACACGCAGATGTCCGACTCGTACTCGGTGCGCCACCGGGTGAACTGGTCCTCCGGCGGGATGCTGGCCACCATGCCCAGGTAGTCGCTGCCCTTCTCGATGGTGGCGATGTCGATCTCCATGTGGTGGCGGGTGCGGTACGCGATGACCGCGTGGCAGGCCTCGTGCACCGCCACGGCATGCCGTTCGCGCTCGATGTACTCCACGTCCTCCGGCGGGCCCAGCTCCTTGAGCTGCTTGGCGCGCATCACGTCGCGCCAGGCGATGACCTCGCGGCCGTCGCGGATCGCGGTGATCAGCGCCTCGTTGATCAGGTCCTTGATGGTCGCGCCGGTGGCGTACGGCGTGATCGTGGCGAGCTTGTCGATCTGCGCGGAGGTCAGCTCGTGCCGCACCTTGCCCAGGTAGCCCTCGTAGGTGCGCACCCGGCCGGCCTTGCTCGGGTAGCCGACCTTGTAGATGCGGTCGATGCGGCCCGGCCGCAGCAGCGCCTCGTCGAGCGCCTCCGGCAGGTTCGTCGCCATCATCACCAGGATCCGGTAGCGCGGCGGCGGCTTGGGGCGCATGCCGAGCAGGCGGCGCACGTACCGGTTGACGAAGCCGCGTGGCTTCTTCAGCCCGGACAGCTCGGTGAGCAGCGCCTGCAGCGTGCCCATGCCCGCGCCGCCGCCCATGCCCGCACCCATCACGAACCGGCTGCGCCGCCCGGCCGCTTCCGGCGGAGCCTCGGCTCGCAGCTCGGCGGCGGCGTGCCGGGCCAGCCGCCACTGCGTCTCCGGCGACAGGTAGCCGCGGCCGTGGCAGCCGTCGGCGGCCGGGCCGAACGCCGGGCTCATGCCCCGGGGGAAGCCGGGGCCGCCGCCCTGGGCGAGCATGCCGCGGCTGCCCAGCGCGTCCGCCTCGTCGAAGAAGACGATCACGCCGCCGTAGCGCAGGGCGAGCTTGCGCAGCTTGCGGAACAGCGACTTGACCTTCAGGATGCCGACGCCCATGAACATGTTGGTGAACGCGCCGGGGTCGACGAACACGTACGGCTTGCCCGTCTCACCGGCCACCGCCTCGGCCATCAGCGTCTTGCCGGTGCCGGGCGGCCCCCACAGCAGCAGGCCGGAGGGCACGTAGCCGCCCTTGGCCTCGATCTCCTCGGGCCGCTCCAGGAAGACGATGTTCTCCTTGACCCGGGCCAGCACGTGGTCCTGCCCCCAGACGTCGGTGAACCGGGTCTTGATGTCGTCGGGGTAGTACACCTCGACGCCGCCGCGGGACAGGAACCAGAAGATCGCCACGAACTGCAGGATGACCACGGCCAGGATGAAGACCAGCTGCAGGATGAAGGGCAGCAGCGACCACAGGATCGCCGGCGCCTGGAACAGCGCGAGCACCGGCGAGGTGTCCAGCACCGCCCCGGCCACCACCGCGAACACCGCGATCCAGAACAGCCACTTGAGCCAGCGGGCCAGCCGGAACCGGGTCCAGTCGGACAGCCGCCGGTGCGTGGTGCGCTCGAACCCGCCGAACACCCGGTGCGTCCAGAACCGGTGATAGCCCGACCAGTGCTCGCTGACCAGGAAGTGCAGCTGGCGCAGCACCTCCACGCCGGCCAGGATCAGCAGCCAGCGCGCCTCGGTGAGCTGGATCAGCGCCGCCTCGCGGAACGGCATGCCACCGGGGAAGTCGGCGATCGTCGCCCAGACCAGCACCAGCCAGGCGATCGCGAACAGGAACAGGAACTTGATCCGGTCCCAGAACGGCAGGCGCTTGCGGGTCGGCCGGTCCTCCAGCCGGACCGGTCCGCCGGGCGGGCGCAGGCCCTCGACCGGCTCCGTCGACTCCGTCATCGCACACTCCTCACCGTGAAGGACTGCACGACCGCGTCGAGCTCGGCCGCCCGCAGGCGGTAGCACGAGGCCGTGCAGCGGAGGATGAACTGGTAGAGCCGCCCGCCCGCGTCGTCGACGTAGATCGTCTGCACGAACGTCTGCAACGCGCCGCCGCCGGGGCTGTAGTTGAAGACCGTGCGGACCCCGCGTACGCCGTCCTCGGCGGCCAGCGTCTCGTCGGAGATCAGCTCGAAGCCCTGGAAGATCGGGTTCTCGGCGTTGTCGGCCCGCGCCTGCGGGGTCAGCGGGAACAGCAGATCCCGCGCGGCGTTCAGGGACACCGAGTTCACCTCGGCCTCGTTGAGCCGCCGCACCATGGCGTACACGAACGGCGCGTCGCCGCCGCTGAGGAACAGGTGCAGCGGCTGCGCCGAGGCGTCGCCGTCGTAGCCGACCGACCAGACCCGTTCCCGACGCGCCGCCGCGGCCGCCGACTCGGGGTCCTCCCCGGACAGCAGCCCGTCCATGTCCACGTGGTCGATGCGCTGCCAGCCGTGCGGGACCTTGAAGTACATCCCGTCGTCGGCGTTCTTCACGTACTCGAACTCGGGGGAACCGCACCCGCCGAGCACCAGCACCGCCATGAGCAGGGCGGTCAGTGTCGACCTGCCCCGTGTGCCCGCTGCCTGCCGCCTGCTGTCCATGACTGCCCCCACACCGCCGGGGTGTCACCGCCCGCCCGCACGAAGCGGTGACGTTGTAAGGAGTATGGCGACGGTAAGGAGCGAACGAGATTGGCTGCGCAGTCGGTCTTACCGACCGCTCAACCGATGGCGGAATCGAGACATGTGCCTGATTATCTTCATGGTCGCCCAGGGTCCTTACCCCGACGCCCGGATCCCAGCGGGCCCGCGTTCCCCCCGCCGCCGCGTCCGGCCCGGTGAAGATCGCTGCTTCGTGTCGGATTGCGGAGTCCAGCCACACATTCCGACACGGAACACCGATCTCCGCCCCGCCGCCCCAAAGCCCAGCCCCACCGGCGGCCCGGCCCATCGAGGGCCGGGCCTGGTGGGGGTGCGGATCAGCCGAGGTTGGGGCGCAGCCAGCGCTCGACGTCGGCGAGGTCCGCGCCGCGGCGGGCCGCGTAGTCCGCGAGCTGGTCGCGCCCGATGCGGCCGACCGTGAAGTAGCGCGACGCCGGGTTGGCCAGCATCAACCCGCTGACCGCCGCCGCCGGGGTCATCGCGAACGACTCGGTCAGCCCCAGTCCCGCCCGCTCCGCGCCGAGCAGGTCGAACAGCTCCCGCTTGAGGGTGTGGTCGGGCGTGGCCGGGTATCCGAACGCGGGCCGGATACCCCGGAAGCGCTCGGCGTGCAGGTCCTCGATCGCCGGGTCGGCGCCGGGCTCGTACCACTCCCGCCGGGCCGTCAGGTGCAGGTGCTCGGCGAACGCCTCGGCGAGCCGGTCGGCCAGTGCCTTGACCATGATCGCGCGGTAGTCGTCGTGCTCGGCCTCGTACCGCGCGGCCAGGTCGTCGGCGCCGTGGATGGCGACGCCGAACCCGCCCAGGTGGTCGCCGGCCGGGGCCAGGTAGTCCGACAGGCAGCGGTTGGGCCGCCCGGCGGGCTTGGCGGTCTGCTGGCGCAGCATCGGCAGCCGCAGCCCGGAGTCGAGGACGATGTCGTCGCCCTCGGCGTGGGCGGGCCAGAAGCCGTACACGCCGCGCGCGGTCAGCGACCCGTCCGCGACGATCTCGTCGAGCATGGTGTTCGCGTCGTCGAACAGCTCGCGGGCCTGCGGCAGCTCCAGGATCGCCGGGTACCTGCCCTTGAGCTCCCAGGCCAGGAACAGGAACGTCCAGTCGATCATCGCGCGCAGCTCGGTCAGCTCGGGCGCGACCTCGCGCACCCCAGTGAAGGCGGGCACCGGCAGGTCGGCGAAGTCGACCCGTTCGGCGTTGGCGCGCGCCTGGGCCAGGGCGAGCAGCGGCTGCCGGGTCTTGGTGGCGTGCTCCTCGCGCAGCCGCTCCTGCTCGGCGCGGTTGTGCGCGGACAGCTTCTCGGCCCGGGCCGGGTCGAGCAGGTCCGACACGACGCCGACCACGCGGGACGCGTCGAGCACGTGCACGGTGTCCGACTCGTACGCCGGCGCGATGCGCACCGCCGTGTGCTGGCGCGAGGTGGTGGCCCCGCCGATCAGCAGCGGCAGCTTCAGGCCGCGGCGCTGCATCTCCTGCGCCACCGACACCATCTCGTCCAGCGACGGCGTGATCAGGCCGGACAGGCCGATCACGTCGGCGCCCTCGGCGAGCGCGGTGTCCAGGATCTTCGCGGCGGGCACCATCACGCCGAGGTCGATCACCTCGTAGTTGTTGCAGCCGAGCACGACGCCGACGATGTTCTTGCCGATGTCGTGCACGTCGCCCTTGACCGTGGCCAGCACGACCTTGCCCTGCCCCCGGTCGGCGGCCAGCCGCCCCTCGCGGCGCGCCAGCTCCTTCTCGGCCTCCATGTACGGCTCCAGGTAGGCCACCGCGCGCTTCATCACCCGGGCGCTCTTGACCACCTGCGGCAGGAACATCTTGCCCGCGCCGAACAGGTCGCCGACGACCTTCATGCCGTCCATCAGCGGGCCCTCGATCACGTCGAGCGGCCGGGCGGCCTGCTGCCGGGCCTGCTCGGTGTCCTCCTCGATGAAGTCCACGATGCCGTGCACCAGCGCGTGCGACAGCCGCTGCGCGACCGGCGCCTCGCGCCAGGACAGGTCCACGCCGCGCTTGGCGGTCTCGCCGGTGACGGTGGCGGCGTACGCGACGAGCCGGTCGGTGGCGTCGGGGCGACGGTCGAACAGCACGTCCTCGACGAGGTCGCGCAGCTCGGCCGGGATGTCCTCGTAGACGGCGAGCTGGCCCGCGTTGACGATGCCCATGTCGAGCCCGGCCCGCACCGCGTGCAGCAGGAACGCCGAGTGCATGGCCTCGCGCACCACGTCGTTGCCGCGGAACGAGAACGACAGGTTGGAGATGCCGCCGCTGGTGCGCGCGCCGGGGCAGCGCTGCTTGATCAGCGGCAGCGCGTCGATGAACGCCTTGGCGTAGCCGTTGTGCTCGGCGATGCCGGTCGCCACGGCCAGCACGTTCGGGTCGAACACGATGTCGGACGGCGCGAACCCGGCCCGCTGGGTGAGCAGGTCGTACGCCCGCGCGCAGATCTCCACCTTGCGCTCGACGGTGTCGGCCTGGCCCTGCTCGTCGAAGGCCATCACCACCACGCCCGCGCCGTAGCCGCGGATGCGCCGGGCCTGGTCGAGGAACGGCTCCTCGCCCTCCTTGAGGCTGATCGAGTTGACCACGCCCTTGCCCTGCACGCACTTGAGGCCGGCCTCCAGCACGCTCCACTTCGAGCTGTCCACCATGATCGGGATGCGGGCCACCTCGGGCTCGGTCGCGATCAGGTTGAGGAAGGTGGTCATCGCCTGCTCGCTGTCGAGCAGGTCGGCGTCCATGTTGACGTCGAGCAGGTTGGCCCCGCCGCGCACCTGGTCCAGCGCCACCGCGACGGCGCCCTGGTGGTCGCCCGCCTCGATGAGGCGGCGGAACTTCGCCGAGCCGGTCACGTTGGTCCGCTCACCGATCATGACGAAGCCGGTGTCCGGCCCGATCGCGAACGGCTCCAGCCCGCTGAACCGGGTCGCCTCCTCGATCTGCGGCACCGGGCGCGGCGGCAGCCCGGCCACCGCCGCGGCGACCCGCGCGATGTGGTCGGGAGTGGTGCCGCAGCAGCCGCCCGCGATGTTGACCAGGCCCGACCGGGCGAACTCGCCCAGCAGCTCGCCGGTCTCGTCGGGGGTCTGGTCGTAGCCGCCGAAGGCGTTGGGCAGGCCCGCGTTGGGGTGGCTCGCGACGTAGACGCCCGCGAGCCGGGACAGCTCGGCCACGTGCGGGCGCAGCTCGGTCGCGCCCAGCGCGCAGTTCACCCCGACGATCAGCGGCCGCGCGCGCTCGATCGAGCGCCAGAACGCCTCGACCGTCTGGCCGGACAGGGTGCGCCCGCTCAGGTCGACGATGGTCACCGAGATCCACAGCGGCAGGTCCGGGGCGACCTCGCGGGCCGCCGCGATCGCCGCCTTGGCGTTGAGCGTGTCGAAGATCGTCTCGATGAGCAGCAGGTCCACGCCGCCCTCGGCCAGGGCCGCGATCTGCTCCGCGTACGACGCGAGCACCTGGTCGAAGGTGACGGCCCGGTAGGCGGGGTCGTCGACCCGGGGCGACAGCGACAGGGTGACGTTGAGCGGGCCGACCGACCCGGCGACGAAGCGCCCGCCGGCCTCGTCGGCCGCCTGCCGGGCCAGCTGCGCACCGCGCAGGTTCATCTCCCGCACGTACGCCTCCAGGCCGTAGTCGGCCTGCCCGATGCTCGTCGCGGTGAAGGTGTTGGTCGAGGTGATGTCCGCGCCCGCGGCCAGGTAGCGCCGGTGCACGTCGAGCACCAGGTCGGGCCGGGTGAGGTTGAGCAGGTCGGGGTCACCGGCGACGTCGCGCGGGTGGTCGCGGAAGCGGTCGCCGCGGTAGTCCTCCGGGGTGAGCCGGGCCTCCTGCAGCAGCGTGCCCCAGGCGCCGTCGAGCACCACGATCCGGCTGTCCAGCAGCTCACGCAAGGCACGCAGACGGGCGGCGGGGGAAACGGACTGGTTCAACGCGACACCTCCGACGGATCGGAGGCGCCCTTGCGGAAAGTGTGACCGGCCGAGCGTGGCGGGCTGTCGTCGCCCGTTGCAGCGCCTCTCGACCTGATCACGAAGTCTACCCGCGACGGCTTCCCCGGGGCGCGGCACGCCCGCGCCCGTCTCGCACCTCGGGACACGACAGCCGCAACATCATCATCACTTTCCGTAGCCAGCTCGGCCGGCCATACCTCCGCCGACGACTCGAAACGATTTCGGCACATTCCGAAAGTATTGCGGTCGCTGGTCACGGTATGCGGGCGAATTTGCCTGGATGCATGCCATTGACATCGATCAGGCCCTCTGCCTGAATGGACCGAAAGCGATTTAGATCGTCTTCGGTCGATCTCCAGGGTGGCAGTTCACCGCCTGCCGCGACGCCACGCACGGTGACGATCTCACCGTGCCCGCACCCTGGTCGCTCCCCCTCCGGACGCGCGTTTCCCGGGCGCGCACACCGAAAGGACAACGGCACATGTCCCCACCCCTCCCCCACCGCCGCCGGCTGGTCGTCGCGGTGACGCTGCTGGCCGTGCTCGGCGGCGCCCCCGCCGCGGCCGGCCCCGACACGGCGGCCGGCATCGACCGCACCTACGCGCCACCGGCCGACGACGCCCCCGCCGGCCTGGTCTACTCGGGCCTGTCCGCCGACCGCACCGGCGCCTGCGCCGGCCTGTTCCGCGTGGTCGGCATCAGCAACACGATGTGCACGCACGGCCCCGACCCGGCCCCGGCCGGGCTGGACGTGAAGCGCTCGGTCGCCCCGCTGCCCGCGCGCAAGGCCACCGCCGCGGCGCCGTCCGCGCTGGCCGTGTGCGAGGGCGACGGCACCTCCGGCCGCCGCGTCGAGGTGCTCTACGTACGTGGCTCCACCAGCCGGTACAGCCAGTACCTGGAGACGTTCCGGCAGCTGGCCGAGCAGGTCGACGTGATCTTCAACGAGAGCGCCAGGGCCACCGGCGGCGAGCGGCATGTCCGCTACGTCACCGAGAACGTCGGCGGCCAGTGCCGCCCGGTCGTGCGCGACGTGCAGATCCCCGACGCGGCGCTGAACGCCAACGACTGGGCACCGCTGCTCAACGCGGTGAAGGCGGCCGGCTACACCCGCACCGACCGCAAGTACCTGCAGTTCGTCGACGCCAGGGTGTACTGCGGCATCGGCGGCTTCGCGGGCGACACCCGCAAGTCCGACGCCAACCGGTCCAACTCCGGCCCGGAGTACGCCCGCGCCGACAGCGGCTGCTGGACCGCCGGCGTCGCCGCGCACGAGCTCGGGCACACCCTGGGCGCGGTGAACAACAACGCGCCCAACGCCTCCGGCGCCGCGCACTGCGTCGACGAGTACGACGTCATGTGCTACAAGGACGGCCCCAACGTCGTGCTCCGCTACAGCTGCCCCAACCAGGCGCTGGACAACCGGCTGGACTGCAACCACGACGACTACTACCACACCGACCCGCCCGCGGGCAGCTACCTCGCGCAGTACTACAACGTCGCGGACAACCTGTTCCTGATCAAGGGTGGCGGCACCAACCCGCCCCCGCCGAGCAGCAACCTGGCGCTGAGCGCGACGGCGAGCGCGTCGTACACCTCCGCCTGGGAGAGCGTGCTGGCGATCAACGACGGCATCGACCCGCCGTCGTCCAACGACACCGTCAACCGCCGCTGGGGCACCTGGCCCAACACCGGCCAGCAGTGGGCGGAGCTGACCTGGTCGTCGGCGCAGCAGGTGCGCGTCGCCGACGTGTACTTCTTTGACGACAACGGCGGCGTGCGGTTGCCGGCCTCCTGGTCGTTGCAGTACTGGAACGGCAGCGCGTACGTCGCGGTGCCGGGCGCGAGCGGGTATCCGATCGCGCTCAACCAGTACAACCGGACCACGTTCACCAGCGTCTCGACCACCCGGCTGCGGGTCGTGCTGAACAGCGGCGCGGGCTCGGTCGGCCTGCTGGAGGTCAAGGTCACCAGCTGAGCAACGCGGGCCGGGCGCCGACCGCGCCCGGCCCGCCCGATCCCCGGGGGTCGCATGAAGTCCATCCGCCGGTACGCCGTGACGCCCGCGCTCGGCGATCACGTCGCCAGGATCGCGCCGGCGCTCGCCGCTTCCCTTGCCAGGATCGCGCCTACGCTCGGCGGTCACGTCGCCAGGATCGCGATCGGGCTGGCCGTCGCGGTGCCGCTGGTGTTCGCCACGGCCCGCCCCGCGGCGGCGCATGACGGCGTCGTGCCCACGCTGCACAGCGACGGGCGCGGCTCGGTGTGGCTGACGCTGGCCTGGACCGACGGTCACCCGATCAAGGAACCCGCGCTGGCCCTGCTGTCCGGGCACAGCGCGCAGGGAGGCTCCGTCGCCGCCACCGCGCTGCGCCCGCTGCCACACGACCCGGCCACGCTCCCCCTGCCCGGCGCGCTCGCCGCGGGCGACTGGACGCTGACCGTGGACGTCGCCACGCCGGGGGTGGGCTACTGCGCTGCCGAGCTGCACGTCGCCGCCGACGGCGTACCCCAGACCATCGCCTGCGCCACGCCGCCGACCGCGGCCGCGGCACCGGCCGCACCGGACGCGGAACCCGCGCCCGCCGTGATCGCGACGGTGGCGGTCGGCACCACCGCCGCACTCGCCCTGGCCGGCGTCGGCCTCCACCGCGCCCTCCGCCTCCGCCGCCCCACCCGCCGCCCCGCCCGCCCCGCCCACCGGCGGTGATCGCCGTTTCTGGTCAGCAAGTGCAGCCCGACCACACTTTCTGACCCGAATACGCGATCAACCTCCCGAGCCGCGGCTCGCGACCCTCCCGAGCCACGGCACCGCGACCCTCCCGAGCCACGGCACCGCGGCGGTGACGCGGGTGGCGGCACGGGGTCATCCCGACGGTCGGGCCGGGACGGACGAACGGGGCTTACCCCGCCGCGCGCCGGGGCTTAGCTTTTCGGCATGAGGGCTGGTTGGCCCACCCCGGTGCAGGCGCGGGCCGCGATCGCACTGCTGGCCGCCGTGCTCGCGGCCGGATGCGGCGCGCCGGGCGGCACCGCGGCGGCCTGTGCCGCGCCGGTGCGGTGCGTGTCGCTGGGCCGGACCGCGTCGGCCGTGGTGTTCAGCCCGGACGGCACCCGGTTCGCGGTCGGCGGCATCGGCACCCTGCGCGTGTTCGACACCGCGTCCGGCCGGCGCGTCGCGGAGATGCCGGTACGCGAGTTCGAGCCGGTCACCGAGCTGGCGTTCAGCCCCGACGGCAGGCAGCTCGCCACCCCGGTCGAGGGCGGCGCGCGGCTGTGGGACGCCGCGACCGGACGGCCCGCCGGCACCCTGACCGGCCACGCCCGGGTGCCGCTGGACATCGCGTTCAGCCCCGACGGCAGGTGGCTGGCCGGGGCGGGCCACAACGGCGTCGTCCGGATCTGGGACGTCATCGCCGGCCGGACCTTCCTGACGCTGCCCTCCGGCGCCGACCGGGTGGACACGGTCACGTTCAGCCCCGACCGCACAACGCTGGCCGCGGCGGGCAGCGACGGCGCGATCCGGGTGTGGCGGCTGCCGGACGGCGCACCGGTCCGCACGCTGGCCGGGCACGCCGGCGCGGTGCGCGAGCTGTCGTACGCGCCGCTCGGCGGGCTGCTGGCCAGCGCCGGTGAGGACGGCACGGTGCGGGTGTGGAACCTGGCGACCGACGCCGGCACGGTGCTGTCCGGACACGACGGCGCGGTGCACGAGGTCGTGTTCTGCCCGGACGGCAAGACCGTGGCCAGCGGCGGCGGTGACGGCACCGTCCGGCTGTGGCAGGTGCGGACCGCGGCGCAGCGGGCGGTGCTGGAGAGCCGGGTGCACGACGCCGACGGCCGGCTGAGCGCCGTCATCGGCATCGCGGTCAGCCCGGACGGCAGCACCCTCGCCGTGGCCGACGGGGGCGAGCAGTTGCGGATGTGGCAGGTCGGCGAGCTCGTCGCGGCCTGACGCGGCACGCGGGGCGGCTCCGCTCAGCCGCCCCGCGTGTGTCCCGTGACGGGTGCACCCGGGCGCGCCGCCTTTCCACGTGCGGCGCGCCCGGCCCCCACCGACATCAACAGAGCCCGTTGCGCCCGATGACGTCGGCAAACCAGCGGGCACTGTCCTTCGGAGTGCGCCGCTGGGTGTCGTAGTCGACATGCACGATGCCGAACCTCTTGCCGTAACCGTATGCCCATTCGTAGTTGTCCAGCAGCGACCAGGCGAGGTAGCCGCGCAGGTCGGCGCCTTCGGACAGGGCCGCGTGCACGGCCCGCAGGTGCCCGTCGAGGTAGCCGATGCGGTCGGTGTCGGCGACCCGGTCCCCGTCGAGCACGTCGTCGTAGGCCGCGCCGTTCTCGGTGATCATGAGCGGCGTGCCGGGGTAGTCGGTGGACAGCCGCATCAGCAGCTCGTACAGCGCGGTCGCGTCGACCGGCCAGCCCATCGCCGTGACGGGCAGGTCCTGCGGGACGTACTCGCAGCCCTCGCTGCCCGGGTTGGCCGGCCCGCAGTCGACGCCGACCCCGGCCCGCACCCGCGACGGCTGGTAGAAGTTGACCCCGAGCAGGTCGATCGGCGACGCGATGACGTTCTCGTCACCGGGCTGGATCTTCCGGTCGGCGCCGAAGCGGGCCAGCAGCGCCCGCATGTCCTGCGGGTAGCCGCCCTTGAGCACCGGGTCGAGCCAGATGCGGTTGTGCAGGCCGTCGATGTGCCGCACCGCCGCCAGGTCGTGCGGGTCGGCCGGGTCGTCCGGGCGGACGCAGGCCAGGTTGAGCGTCAGCGAGACCTCGCGGGCACCGCCCGCGCGCAGCGCCCGCACGGCCAGCCCGTGGCCGAGCAGGAGGTGGTGCACGGCCTCCAGCGCGGCGGCCGGGTCCTGGCGGCCCGGGGCGTGGTCGCCGCTGCCGTAGCCCAGGAAGGCCGAGCACCAGGGCTCGTTGAGGGTGGTCCAGGTGGCCACCCGGTCGCCCAGCCGGGCCACCGTGGCCGCGGCCAGATCCGCCAGGTGGTACGCGGTGTCGCGGCTGGTCCAGCCGCCCCGGTCCTCCAGCACCTGCGGCAGGTCCCAGTGGTAGAGGGTGGCCATCGGCGCGATGCCGTGCGCCAGCAGCTCGTCCACCAGGCGGTCGTAGAAGTCCAGGCCGCGCGCGTTCACCGGGCCGGAGCCGTCCGGCTTGATCCGCGGCCAGGCCACCGAGAACCGGTAGGTCCCCAGGCCCAGCTCGGCCATCAGCCGCACGTCGTCGCGGTAGCGGTGGTAGTGGTCGCAGGCGACGTCACCGGAGTGCCCCTGGAAGACCCGGCCGGGCGTGCGGGCGTACGTGTCCCAGATCGACGGCGTGCGGCCGTCCTCGGTCGCCGCGCCCTCGATCTGGTACGACGCCGTCGCCGCGCCCCACCGGAACCCGGCCGGGAAGCGCAGCACGGCGGGTTCGGCCGGCCGCGTCCGCGGTGCCACCGCCGTCACGACTTCACCGCTCCCTGCATGATTCCTCCGATGATGTACTTGCCGAGCAGGCCGAACACGACCAGCAGCGGCAACGTGGCGATCGCGGTGCCGGTCAGCGACAGCGAGTAGTCCTGGATGTAGCCGCTGGCCAGGGTGGACAGCGCGGTCTGCACGGTCGGGTCCTCGGGCGTGAGCACGACCAGCGGCCAGAAGAAGTCGTTCCAGGCCGACATGAAGGTGAGCATGCCGAGCACCGCCGCCGCGGGCTTGGACGCCGGGAGCACGACATGCCAGAAGATCCGGAGCGTGTGGCACCCGTCGACCCGCGCCGCCTCCAGCAGCTCGGTCGGCACGGCCTCGCGCAGGTACTGGGTCATGAAGAACACGCCGAAGGCGCTGACCAGGCCGGGTGCGACAACGGCGTACAGGGTGCCGGTCCACTCGATCTTCGCCATGAGCAGGTAGAGCGGGATGATGCCGAGCTGGTTCGGGATCATCATGGTCGCGATGACGAGCACGAGCAGCGCGTTGCGGCCGCGGAAGCGCAGCTTGGCGAAGGCGAACCCGGCCAGCGTCGAGAACAGCACCACGCTGATCGTGATGGACGCGGAGATGACCAGCGAGTTCAGCAGTGCCTTGCCGAACGGCACCGTGCCGAAGGCGCGCTCCAGGTTGGCGAACAGGTTGGGGCCGAGGCCGAACGGCGGCGGCACCTGGCCCAGGATCCCGTTGTCGTGCGAGG
>NZ_JBFAOU010000191.1:0-14331 GCF_040675365.1 Catellatospora sp. NPDC049609
CCCACGCCCCCCCTCTCCCCCCCGCCCCCCCCCGGCTGGGTCTCGGTCCGGGTTGTGCCTCTCACCACCCCCGCACCCCCCCCCACCCCCCCCCCCAAAACCGCGATCATGCCCGCGCACAAAGCCCCAGCCGGCGGAAGGGGCGCGCTCAGCCCGCGAGGGCGGTGGGGCCGAGCAGGGCCTTGAGGTCCGCCATGAGCGCGGGCACCGGTGCCACCCGCATCGGGCCCAGGCGGTAGGTCGACGTCTTCTGGCCGTTGACGATGCGCACGTGCACCTCGGCCCGGCCGGGGTGGGTGGACAGCACCTCGCGCAGGCGCTCGGCCAGCGGCGGGGTGACCCGGTTGGCGGGCAGTGCGAGCACCACCGGCTTGGCGTTGTCGTCGGTGACGGTGGTGTCGGGGATGGACATGTCCATCGCCATCATCCGCGCCTGGTCGTCGCGCCGGTCCACCCGGCCCTTGACCACGACGATCGCGTCCTCGGCGATGTACTGCCCGACCAGGTCGTACGTGTTCGGGAAGAACAGCACCTCGACCGCGCCGTCCAGGTCCTCCAGGGTCGCCGAGGCCCACGCCTTGCCCTGCTTGGTGATGCGCCGCTGCACGCCGGACAGGATGCCGGCCAGCGTGATCACGGAGCCGTCGGCGACCGAGCCCTCCTCGGCCAGCGCCGCGACCGACATGTCGGCGGCCTTGCTGAGCACGTGCTGCAGGCCGAACAGCGGGTGGTCGGAGACGTACAGGCCGAGCATCTCGCGCTCGAAGACCAGCAGGTCGGTCTTGTCCCACTCGCCGGCCGGGATGGGCGGGGTGACGATCATCCCGCCGCCGGCCGCGGCCTCGTCGCCGGCGCCGAACGCCGACCCGAACAGGTCGAACTGGCCGATGGCCTCGTTCTTCTTGACGCTCATGAACGAGTCGATGGCGTCGGCGTGCACCGCGAGCAGGCCCTTGCGGGGGTGGTCCATCGAGTCGAAGGCACCGGCCTTGATCAGCGACTCGACGGTGCGCTTGTTGCAGGCCACCGCGTCGACCTTGCGCAGGAAGTCGTAGAAGTCGGTGAAGGCGCCCTGCTCCTTGCGGGCCCGCACGATCGCCTCGACGACGTTGCCGCCGACGTTGCGCACCGCGGCCAGGCCGAAGCGGATGTCGTCGCCGACGGCGGTGAACCGGGCGGTGGACGCGTTGACGTCCGGCGGCAGCACCTTGATGCCCATGCGGCGGCACTCGGCCAGGTAGACCGCGGATTTGTCCTTGTCGTCGCCGACGGAGGTGAGCAGCGCGGCCATGTACTCGGCCGGGTAGTTGGCCTTGAGGTACGCCGTCCAGAAGGAGACCAGGCCGTAGCCGGCGGTGTGCGCCTTGTTGAAGGCGTAGTCGGAGAACGGGACCAGGATGTCCCACAGCGTCTTGATCGCCGCGTCGGAGTAGCCGTTGTTCTTCATGCCGTCGGAGAACGGCCCGTACTCCTTGTCGAGGATCTCCTTCTTCTTCTTGCCCATGGCGCGGCGCAGCAGGTCGGCCTGGCCGAGCGTATAGCCCGCCAGCTTCTGCGCGATCGCCATGACCTGCTCCTGGTACACGATCAGGCCGTACGTGTCGCCCAGGATCTGCGCCAGCGGCTCCTCCAGCTCGGGGTGGATCGGCACCACCGGCTTGCGGCCGTTCTTGCGGTCGGCGTAGTCGTTGTGCGCGTTGGCGCCCATCGGGCCGGGGCGGTAGAGCGCCAGCACCGCGGAGATGTCCTCGAACCCGTCGGGGATCATCGAGCGAAGCAGCGAGCGCATCGGGCCGCCGTCGAGCTGGAAGACGCCCAGCGTGTCGCCGCGGGCCAGCAGCTCGTAGGTCGGCTTGTCCTCCAGCGGCAGGTCTTCGAGCACGACGTCGATGCCCCGGTTGGACTTGATGCCCTCCAGGCAGTCGTCCATCACGGTGAGGTTGCGCAGGCCGAGGAAGTCCATCTTGAGCAGGCCGATGGACTCGCAGGCGCCCATGTCCCACTGGGTGATGATGGCGCCGTCCTGCTCGCGCTTCTGGATCGGCAGCACGTCCATCAGCGGCTCGCCGGACAGGATCACGCCGGCCGCGTGCACGCCCCACTGGCGCTTGAGGCCCTCGATGCCCTTGGCCGTGTCGACGACCTTCTTGGCGTCGGGGTCGGACTCGTACAGCGCCCGGAACTCGGCCGCCTCGGCGTAGCGCTGGTGGTTGGGGTCGAAGATGCCGGACAGCGGGATGTCCTTGCCCATGACCGCGGGCGGCATCGCCTTGGTGATCTTGTCGCCGACCGCGAACGGGTAGCCCAGCACCCGGGCCGCGTCCTTGATCGCGGCCTTGGCCTTGATGGTGCCGTACGTGATGATCTGCGCGACCCGCTCGTCGCCCCAGCGCTGGGTCGCGTAACGGATCATGTCACCGCGCCTGCGCTCGTCGAAGTCCATGTCGATGTCGGGCATCGAGACGCGGTCGGGGTTGAGGAACCGCTCGAACAGCAGGCCGTGCGACATCGGGTCCAGCTCGGTGATGCGCAGCGCGTACGCGATCAGCGCACCGGCCGCCGAGCCACGGCCCGGACCCACCCGGATGCCCTCCTGCCGCGCGTACGCGCACAGGTCGGCGGTGACCAGGAAGTAGCCCGGGAAGCCCATCTTGCAGATGACGTCGAGCTCGTAGTCGGCCTGGCGCAGCCGGTCCTCGGGCACCCCGTCGGGGAAGCGCTCGCGCAGGCCCCGGTGCACCTCGGCACGCAGCCACGACTCCTCGGTGTAGCCCTCGGGCACCGGGAACGACGGCATCAGGTTGCGGTGGGCGAAGACCGTCTTGTAGTCGCCGATCCGGTCGGCGATCTCCAGCGTGTTGTCGCAGGCGCCGGGGACCAGCTCGTCCCACTGCCGGCGCATCTCCTCGGCGGACTTGAGGTAGAAGTCGCGGGCGTCGAACTTGAACCGCTTCGGGTCGGCCATCGTCGAGCCGGACTGCACGCACAGCAGCACCTCGTGCGCGTCGGCGTCCTGCGCGTACGTGTAGTGCAGGTCGTTGGTGACCACGGGCTTGAGGTTCAGGTGCTTGCGCAGCCGGTCCAGGCCCTCGCGGGCGGCCTTCTCGATGCTGATGCCGTGGTCCATCAGCTCCAGGTAGAAGTTGTCCTTGCCGAAGATGTCCTGGAACTCGCCCGCCGCCGCCACGGCCTTCTCGAAGTTGCCGATGCGCAGCCAGGTCTGGATCTCGCCGGACGGGCAACCGGTGGTCGCGATGACGCCCTTGCCGTACTTGTGCAGCAGCTCGCGGTCGGCGCGCGGCTTGTAGAAGTAGCCGTCGAGGCTGGCCTGCGACTGCATGCGGAACAGGTTGCGCAGGCCCTCGGCGTCGGCGGCCAGCATCGTCATGTGGGTGTACGCACCACCGCCGGAGACGTCGTTCTCGCCGCCCTCGGCCCAGCGCACCCGGGTGCGCTCCTGGCGGGGCGTGTTCGGGGTGACGTAACTCTCCACGCCGATGATCGGCTTGATGCCCGCGGCCGTCGCCTGCTTGTAGAAGTCGTAGGCGCCGAACATGTTGCCGTGGTCGGTCATCGCCAGGGCGGGCATCTCGAGGCGGTTAGCCTCTTTGAACAGCTCCTTCAGCCGGGCCGCGCCGTCGAGCATCGAATACTCAGTGTGCACGTGAAGATGCACGAAAGAGTCGCCCACGGCGCACCCACCCCCAGTTCGTCGACGGTACCGCTCAGCCTAGTCCCGCGCTCCCCACGCGTTCCACCCGCCGCTCCCGCCGGTGCCGGTTGTCACCGGCCGAACGGGTCCAGCATCGCCGCGGCCGCGTGCAGCCACGCCCGCTTGGTGGTCGGCTGCAGCGCGCCGTGCTCGATCGACGAGCCGGTCTCCAGGGCCGGGTCGAAGGGCACCACGACCACGGCGCGGGTCCGTGTGGCGAAGTGCTTGCGGAAGTCCTCCAGCAGCGGCTGGTGCCCCGGCGTGGCACAGGACAGCAGCGTGACCGCGTTGTCGGCGAGCTGGCCCAGACCCACCTCGTGCAGCAGGTCGATCATCCAGTCGGCGGTGAACGCGGCGTCCTCGCGCGGCACCGTGGTGATCACCAGCTGGTCGGCGGCGCGGATCACGGTCTGCCAGTTGGCGCTCTCCACGTTGTTGCCGGTGTCCACGCAGACGACCTCGTGCGTACGCAGCAGCAGGTCCAGCACCCGGCGCACGGTGTGCTGGTCCAGGCGCTGGGCGAAGCGCGGGTTCTCCTCGCCGGCGAGCACGTCGTAGGAGCCGTCGGAGGCGTGCCGCAGGTAGTCGTCGAGCCGGTCCTTCAGCTCGTGACCGGAGGTGTTCTCGATCTCGATCAGGTCGGCCAGCAGGTGCCGGATGGTCCGGGCGTGCCGGGCGCTGCCGGCGCGCAGCCCGAGCGTGCCGCGCAGCTCGTTGTCGTCCCAGGCCAGCACGCCGCGCCCGCGCACGCTGCCGATGGTGGCCGCGGCCAGCACGGTGGCGGTGGTCTTGTGCACGCCGCCCTTCGGGTTGGCGAAGGCCAGCACCTTGGGCCCGCCCAGCTCCCGGCGCAGCACCGAGACGGCCTGCTCGACGTCGTCGGCGCGCGGCGCGGGCCGCCACTCCACCCGCCCGGCGGCGCCGCCGTATGCCGGACCGGCCGAGCCGCCGTAGGCCGGACCGGCCGGGGTGGCCGTGGCCGGGCCGGTCGGGTAGGGCCGGGGCTCGTCGCGCGGCGGGGCGGCGCGGGCACGGTCGAGCAGCAGCCGCCAGCGGGACGTCTGCTCGGCGGGCGTCAGCTCGCCGGGCCTGCCCCACCCGGTGGAGTCGTCTCCACGGTGGCCGTTGCGCTCCACGGTGTGCCGCCCTCCCCGCCCCTGCCTGAGTGACCGATGGCCAAACGCGGTGCCAGGCTACGCACCCCGACACCGGCTTGACCACCCTATGTGCTCAAGCACCCGCTCCTCCATACCCTGTCGGCCGATTGCCGCAACCGGAGGTGAGGAGGTCTTGCGTACGGGTCTTCCTGTGCTCAACGACACCGTTCGATAACCGGGTGCGACACCACCGGGCGATCCGCCGTTCAGCCCGCCGCGGGCCCGCTGGGCCCCGGTGCGCCCGCTTCGGCGCTCGGCGTGCCGGTGGCCTCCCCCGCGCCCGGCGCGGAGCCGGCCGGGGACGGTTCGGGATCCGGCGAGGCCGCGGCGCTGCCCGACGGGCGGGGCGCCGGCTCCGGCGACGGCCCGTCCGTGCCGCCCGGCCCGGCCGAGGGGCCGCCCGTCGGCTCCGCCGAGGCGCTGGGCCGCGCCGACGGCGTCGCCGAGGCGGACGGATCCACCTGGCCCACCTGCTCGGGCAGCGGGGGCAGGAACACGGCCCGGTCCAGCCGCTGCACCTCGGGCGCCGGGTCCACCGCGCGCACCTCGGGCCGGGACGCGATCTGGTCCAGCGCCGCCGGGGTGGCCCGCACCACGGCGGCGTACACGCAGGTGCAGCCGGCGCGGTAGGCCTCCGCCTCCGCCGCCGCGACACCGGAGTCGGCCAGGTACGTGTCGCGCAGCCGGTCCTCGGCCGCGTCGGCCGTGCGCAGCTTGGCGGCCAGGTCGCGGTAGTCGGCCGCATCCGCCGCGCGCCGCTGCGCCACCTGCCGCATGCCCGCCGTCACGTCGTCCGGGATCTTGAACGCGGGGAAGCGCACCGCCTGGGTCGGCGCCTGCTTGAGCGGCACCCGGGCGTACACCTCGACCACGGACACCCCGCCGAGCACCGGCGTCAGCCGCTCGGGCGCCAGGTAGGCCTTCAGGCTGACCAGGGCGTACGTCTCCACGGGGGTGGCCGCCGGGCGCTTGAGCAGCGTCGCCAGCTCCGAGCGCGCCTGCCGGGCGTACAGCGGCACCGACTGCCCCTGCACCACGCCGACCTGCACGGTCTCGCCGAGGGCCGCCTCGGTGCCCGCCGTGGTGCCGCGGTGCGCGGTCCACACCACGGCCAGCAGCGCACCGGTCACCCCGCACAGCGCGGCGCCGGTCAGCAGCCGCAGCCGCAGCCGGCCCCGCGCGACGCGGGCGAACCCCTGTGCCAGTCGTGGCACGACCACCTGATCCAGATGCCGCAACAGTCTTTGCGGGCGCATCCGGCGTTCCTCTCGTCCGGCCTCGCGCGGGGGGCGCGAGCGCGTGTCAGCCGGCCTCGCGCAGCAGCGAAAGCGCCTGCGCCAGGTCCGGTGGGTACTCGCTGACGAACCGGACTTCCTGTCCGGTGCCGGGGTGGATGAAACTGAGCTCCCGCGCGTGCAGCCACTGCCGGTGCAGGCCGAGGCGGGCGGCGAGGGTCGGATCGGCGCCGTAGGTCAGATCGCCTACGCAGGGGTGGCGCAGTGCGGAGAAGTGCACCCGGATCTGGTGGGTGCGCCCGGTCTCCAGCTTGATGTCGACGAGGCTGGCGGCGGGGAACGCCTCCAGCGTGTCGTAGTGGGTGATGCTGGGCTTGCCGCCCGACATCACCGCGAACTTCCAGTCGTGCGTCGGGTGCCGGTCGATGGGGGCGTCGACCGTGCCCCGCAGCGGGTCGAGGTGGCCCTGCACCACCGCGTGGTAGCGCTTGTCCACCTCCCGGTGCTTGAAGGCCCACTTGAGCGCGCTGTACGCCGACTCGCTCTTGGCGACCACCATGAGGCCGGTGGTGCCCACGTCGAGCCGGTGCACGACGCCCTGCCGCTCGGCCGCGCCGCTGGTGGCGACGGTCTGGCCCATCGCGGCGAGGCCGCCGATCACGGTGGGGCCGGTCCACCCGGGGCTCGGGTGGGCGGCCACGCCGACCGGCTTGTCGACCACGACGATGTCGTCGTCGCTGTGGATGATCCGCAGCCCGTCGACCCGCTCGGCGACCACCGCGGGGGCGGTGGGCGGGGCGGGCAGGGTCACCTCCAGCCAGCTGCCGCCGGACACCTTGTCGGACTTGCCCCGGGGCGTGCCGTCGACGAGCGCGTCGCCGGCCTCCACCAGCGTCGCCGCCGCCGTGCGGGACAGCCCGAACAGCCGGGAGACCGCCTGGTCCAGCCGCATCCCGTCCAGGCCGTCGGGCACCGGCAGGGAGCGGGTCTCGCCCCGCAGGCTCATGAGCCCCATGCCTGACGGGCGCGGTCGGTGGGGACGCCGGCCGAGGCGGCGTCGCGCGGGTCGGCGGCCGCGGGCAGCCGGTCGTCGGCCTCGCGGTCGGTCCCGGTGACGGTGTCGTCCTTCTTGTCGGACACGATCCGGGTGCCGTCGCGCTGGCGGCCGAGCAGCTCCAGCAGGATGGCCAGGCTCACGCCGCCGACCAGGGCCATGTCCGCCACGTTGAAGATCGGGAAGGCCTGCCCGTGCGGGTCGAACACGCTGATGAAGTCCACCACGTGCCCGTGGAACGGGGCCGGCGCCCGGAAGATGCGGTCGAGCAGGTTGCCCACCACCCCGCCGAGGACCATGCCCAGCGCGATCGCCCAGGGCAGCGAGCGCAGCTGGCGGGCCATGAACCCGATCCAGCACAGCACGCCGGTGGCGATGATCGGGAAGATGTAGGTGTGGTCGGCGAACAGGCTGAAGGCCGCGCCGCTGTTGCGGGTCAGCGACATGTAGACCGCGCCGCCCAGCAGCCGGATCGGCTCGTCCGGGTCGAGCTTGGTCGCCCACTCCTTGGTGACCAGGTCCAGCGCCAGGGCGGACACCGCCATCGCCGCGAAGATCCCGACGGCCCTGCCGCGGCTGATCCGACGTGGGGAGTGTTCCGGTTCCCGCTGCTCGCCCTGCTCCACCGACACACTCCCCAGTCGCGGGCGCCTTCGCGCCCTGATCGTTCACACCGCCGACCACCTTACGGTGTCAGCGGCGCTCCTCCAGCTGCTTGCACGTCACGCACAGTGTGGCCGACGGGAACGCGGCGAGCCGCTCCACCGGGATGGGGTTGCCGCACTTCTCACACCACCCGTAGCTTCCCTCATCGAGCCGCTCCAATGCGCGCTCCACCTGGGTGATCCGCTCCAGGATGTTGTTGGCGAGGGTGATCTCCTGCTCGCGCTCGAACGTCTTGGTGCCGGTGTCGGCCTGGTCGTCGCCGGCCGAGTCGGTGAGCCGGTCGCGCTGCAGCTCGGCGATCTCCACGAGGGTGTGGTCGTACTCCTCCTGCAGCTCGTCGCGGCGGGCGGTGAGCGCCTGCCGGATCTTCTCGGTCTCCGCGGCGCTGCGATCACCCTTCTTCGCCGTGGTGGCCTTGGCGGCCGTACGGCCGGCGGTCTTGGACTCGGCAGGTTTGACCATGGTCGCTCCCTCGGCCGCGGACGTGGCGGCGCTCGGCGTTGCCTGGGCAGGGGGATTCTCTTCCGCTCCGGCGGCGGGCCGCCGGGTGGCCGTGGTGGCGCGGGCCGACTTCTTCGCGTCGGCCGCGACCGCGGCGGGCTTGGCCGCCGTCTTCCGCTCCGTCGCGGCCGCCTTGGCGGTCGCGCGCTTGGCTGCGCTGGTCTCTGAGGTAGCCGTCACCGATTCCCCCTTCGCCGTGGCCGCCCCCGCGGCCACTGTCTTCACGGAGCGCTTCGGCGCCGCGGTGGTCTTCGCGGCGGCCTTCTTCGCCGCCGCTCCGGTCTTGCTCCCGCCTGCCCTCTCGGCCATGGCGTCCCCCAGATGCAAAACGGGCGCGCGGCTCACGCCGCGCACTCCAATAGGCTGGCAAGAATACGGAACGTATGGACGGTCCACAAACATGCCACGCGCTGCCTGTCATTTCACGACAGCGCGGCAGATCCGGCTCGGGCCGCCCACCCCGGCGCACGACCCGGTGGGCCGTCACGACGCCGCCGTCCCGGCCCACCCTTTTCAGTGAATTTGGCAAAAGGGACAATATCACCTAGTCGCCATGTTCCCGGCCGTCCTCCCCGAACCAGTGGGCCAGCCTGCCCCGCCGGCTGACCGCCCGCAGCCGCCGCTCCGCCTCGTCCCGGACCGCCTCGGTGGTGACGATCAGGAGGCTGTCGCCCATCCGCAGCCGGGTGTCGCGATCGGGCACGAACCCGGCGCCGCCCCGCAGCACCAGCGTCACCGACGCGCCCACCGGCAGCCGCAGCTCGTCCAGGTGCACCCCGGCCAGGCCCGAGCCCTCCGGCACCTCGATCTGGAGCAGTTCGGCGTGCATGCGCTCCAGGGGTGCCGTCTCCACCCGCAGCTCGGTCGCCTCGGTCGGCGCGGTCACCCGCAGCCATCGCGCCGCCTGGGGCAGCGTGCCCGCCTGCACCAGGGTGAACAGCACCACCAGCACGAAGACGATGTTGAACAGCACCTCCGCGCCCGCCATGCCCTGGGCCACCGGAATGGTCGCCAGCACGATCGGCACCGCACCGCGCAGGCCCGCCCAGGACAGGAACGCCTGGTCGCGCCATCCCACGCGGAACGGGGTCGCGCTGACCAGCACCGACAGCGGGCGCGCGGCGAAGGTCAGCAGCACGCCCACCAGCACCGCCGGGACCAGCGTCGCGAACAGGCCGGGCGGGGACACCAGCAGGCCGAGCAGGACGAACAGGCCGATTTGGGACAGCCAGGCCAGCCCGTCGGCGAAACCGAGGATCGCCTGGCGGTGCGGCAGTCGGGAGTTGCCCAGCACCACCCCGGCGGCGTACACGGCCAGGAAGCCGGAGGCGTGGGCGACGGCGCCACCGGCGTAGGCCAGCACGGTCAGCCCCACCGCGGCCAGCGGGTAGAGACCCGCCGCGGGCAGCGCGGCCCGGCGCAGCAGCTCCCGCCCCACCAGGCCGACCAGCAGGCCGATGACCGCGCCGGCCGCCAGCTCGTACGCGATGATCAGGGTCTCCTGCCACCACGGCCCCACCTCGCCGGGCGTGGACAGCAGGATCACCAGCAGCACCACCGGGGCGTCGTTGATGCCCGACTCCGCCTCCAGGGTGGCCACCAGCCGCGGGCGCAGCCGCAGCCGGCGCAGCGTGGAGAAGACCGCCGCCGCGTCCGTGGACGACAGCACCGCGCCGATCAGCGCCGAGGTGCGCCAGTCCCAGCCGAGCAGGAAGTGGCAGGAGACCGCGACCACGGCCACGCTGACCACCACGCCGACGGTGGCCAGGGTCGAGGCCAGGCCCAGCACCGGCCGCAGCATGGTCCACCGTGCGGTCAGGCCGCCCTCGGCGATGATCAGCACCAGGGCGCAGGTGCCCAGCATCCGGGTGACCTCGGCGTTGTCGAACCGCAGGCCGAACACCGAGCCCAGCAGCACGCCGAGGGCGAGGTAGACGAGCAGACTCGGCACGCCGAGGCGGGTCGACCAGCGCACCGCCGCCACGGCGACCAGCAGCACCGCGGCCCCGACCAGCAGGGCCACGTCCAGGTCGGCGATCAACGCGCCGCCTCGCGCAGCACGCTCAGGCGGGCGGCCAGGTCCGGCGGGGGCGAGGCGATGAGGAAGAGCTTGTCCCGGCTGGTCTGGCCGGTGCGCAGGGAGACGGCGGACGCGGGCAGGTCGAGCGCCTCGGCGAGTGCTTTGCGGGCGGCCTCGGTCGCGCGCCCGTCCACCGCGGGGGCCTGCACCGCGACGATCACGGCCGGGCCGTGCGGGCCGGGGTGGGCCCCGCCCACGCGCGTGCGTCCGGCGCCCGGTTTGACCCGGACCGCGACAACGGCGGGTTCCGTCACCGATGCCGACCGATCACGTGCCATAGCCCATTGTGCCGGACCGGCTCACGGGCCGTTACAGCGGGAGGCCGCACCACGCCGTCCCGACCTTTCTATAGACGTTGGCCTATCTGGATGACGATTTCGGGATCGAAGTCATCCAGATAGGCCAATGTCGATGTCGTGCCGTCCCGCCCGAGAAGATCAGCGGAGCACCCGACGGACGCCGGTCAGACCCGGCGTGCGTCGGCCAGCAGCGCGCTGTCCGGCTCGCACAGGCCGCACGGGCTGAACCCGAGGTCGACGGCCTCGGAGACCGGCAGCGGCTCGTACGGACGGCCCAGCAGGTGCACGCAGCCCGCCACGTGGTAGCGCGGGCGACCGTCGATGACCAGCACCTCGGCCGCCATCCGGGCGACCCGGGCCGCGTCGGCCGGGGACACCCGCTGCGCCACCGGCTCGTCCGGCGGGTCCTCGTCGTCGAAGTCGTCGGCCCGCCCGCCGGCGCCCTGCGCGGGCAGGACCACCTCGGTCTGCTGGTATCCGGAGGTCATCACTTCGGTGTCGGTGCGGGCGAGGGCCGGCTGGCGCACCGGCTCGTCGTCCCAGTCGTCCCGGTCCGGAACCCGGGGCGGCACCACAGCCCGGCCGCCGGCACGCCGGCCGACCGGTTCGTCATCCTCGTCACCGTCGAACTGCTCGTCCTCGTCATCGTCGAGGATCCCGGCCGCGGCCCTGGCCGCGGCGGCCTGGCGCGCGCCCACCACAAGGGCGACCGCGGCCAGCAGACTGGTGCCGATCGAACCGACGAGCAGACCGCTCGATCCGTCCGTGAGCCCCAGCACGAGCAGCACAACGGCGACGAGGATGAGCAGCAGACTTGCGACTATCACAGCTCACCCCCGCCGCGTCGGCTAGATCCAGGTGTCGAGGGGTTCGCAGGCCGGAACCAGGCGGTCGCCTGGGCGGCACGACAACGCGAACCCGTCGTCTCGCTCCGGCACGGGAGGGTCCCGCACCGGGGAACCCGGTGGCACGCGCCGGCAGGGTGCCGGCCCGGCGCCCGGGCTCTTCTTCCATCTGGTGCGACGGCAGCGACGAGGGGTGAGGCTGCCGCGGTGCTCTGCTGAGGGGCGTGCAGGTGCAGGTGGTGCGTGGTTGGTTCAGGTGTTGCCGGTGGTCACCGCCGCAGGGCGGCGTCCCGGCGGCCCGCATGGGCGGACCGCCAGGGGACGCGTCCTCGTGGCAGGTGACCGGCTCGCGTCAGCGGCCGTTGAAGGAGCCCGAGCCCGCCGCGGCCAGACCGCCGGAGCCCGCCGGGCGGTCCTCCCCGCGGCCGATCTCCGCCTCGAGGCTCTGCCCGCGACCCTCGAGGTCGCGCAGCTGGCTCTCCAGGTACGCCTTCAGGCGCGTGCGGTACTCCCGCTCGAACTGCTTGAGCGTGTCGATGTGCTGCTGCAGCGCGGTGCGCTTGGCGTCCAGGCCGCTGATGGCCTCCTGGTGGCGCTGGCGGGCGTCGCGCTCGAGCGCGTCGGCCTTGGCCCGCGCGTCGCGGGTGACCTCCTCGGCCTTCGACCGCGCCTCGGAGAGCACCTTGTCGGCCTCGCGGCGCGCGTCCGACACGTGGTCGTCGGCGGTGCGCTGGGCCATCATCAGCACGCGCAGCGCCTGCTGCTCGCCCTCGGGGCCGGACATCGCCGCCGCGGCCGCCATGCCGCCGCCGCGCAGCTGCTCCAGCTCGTTCTGCATGGCGCGGGCGGCCTGCTCGGCCGCGGACTTGTCGCGCTGCATGCGGTCGAGCTGCGCCTTCATCTCGTTGAGCTCGGCCGCCAGGCGCGGGTCGGGCCCGCCGGGGCCGACCGGGCGGCCACCGCCACCGCGCTCGACCTGCATGCGCAGCTCGCTGTTCTCTTCGATCAGACGGGCGAGTTCGCGCTCGACCTCATCGAGGAAGGCGTCGACCTCCTCCTCGTCATACCCCCGCTTGCCGATCGGAGGCTTTTTAAAGGCGACGTTGTGCACGTCGGCCGGGGTGAGCGGCATCGAAACTCCTCGGGTCAGTCGCGGCCGCGTTGAGGAACGGGTCAGCGGGTGGGGGTCACCCGCTGATCAGCCCCTCGACGATAAACATCAGCACGAAAAGGATAATCAACAGGACGATGGAGCTCAGGTCGATGCTCACGGTACCAATGCGCAACGGTGGGATCACACGCCTCAACGCTTTTAGAGGCGGATCAGTGACGCTCCACACCACTTCGAGCGCGGCAGCCGACCCCCGGGCCGGCTGCCAGCGCCTGCTGAAGGAGAGCACGTAGCCCATCACGAACCTGGCCAGAAGCACCAGGTAGAACACGTAGATCGCGAAGTAGGCGACCTGTAGGACAGGCGAAAACACGACAGTCGGCGTCCCTCGGTAGGGCTGGCTTACTGGTTGAGGTACCCACCCTCGGCGATCTTGGCCTTGTCCTCGGCAGTGACCTGGACATTGGCCGGTGAGAGCAGGAACACCCGGTTGGTGACGCGCTCGATCGTACCCCGCAACCCGAATGCGAGTCCCGCAGCGAAGTCAACCAGACGCTTGGCGTCCGCCTCGTCCATCTCCGTAAGGTTCATGATCACCGGCGTGCCGTCCCGGAACCGCTCCCCGATCTGCCGCGCCTCGTTGTACGTCGTGGGGTGCAGCGTGGTGATCTGCGGCCGCCGGTCGTCCTCGGCCGTGGCCGCCACCCGCTGCTGGGGCTGCACCTGGGGCGCGAGCGCCAGGTTGTCCCGCGTGGCGGTGGTGGTGGCCGACGCCGCCGGAGCGGCGGTCAGCGGACGGGTGATCGGGCGCACGGTGGCCCGCTCGGCCCGGGCCGCCTCCAGGCGTGCCTCCACGTTCAGCCGGGTCGCCTCCGCACGGGCCGACTCCCGCGCCGCCTCCAGGCGCGCCGAGCCGCTGCGGTCGACCGCCATCCGGGTGCGCGGCACCGCCGGCGCCTCGTCCAGGTCGTCCTCGTCCTCGAAGTCGTCGGTGTAGCGTCCACCGTCACGCGAGTAGCGGTCCTCCGCCCGGTCCCGGCGGCCCCCACGGTCGCGGTAACCGGAGGTGTAACCCTTGTCGTAGGCAGGGTCGTCGTACTCGTGCTCGTCATCGTCCTCGACCAGCCCGAGCCAGACACCCGCCTTCCGCAGTGCGCCCATTGCCGCGCCCCTCCGTCCGCCGTGCGGCACAAACCCCCGTGCCTGTGCCGCTCTCGCGCAGACACCAGCTCTCCATCAAAGCCCGCCACGAGGCCGGTGCCTGCCGCACCTACATCTTCACTCACGTGGGTTAACCACACTCGTGTAATTTCGGTGCCTCGCCGCCAGGCTACCGCAGGGGTGGTCGCATTCCGAGCAATGCGCTGCCGATACGCACATGTGTCGCGCCGCACGCCACGGCCTCGTCCAGGTCGTCGCTCATGCCCGCGGACACCACCGTCGCATCAGGATGTTCCGCCCGGACCAGCGCGGCGCACCGGGCCACTTCGGCGAAAGCCCGCTCAGGGGCCCAGTCCAGCGGCGCCACCGCCATCACGCCGCGCAGCCGCAGGCCCGGCGCCGCCGCGAGCGCCGCCGCGACGCGCAGCAGCGCACGGTCCGGGCCCCGGCCTTGAGCAGGGCCTCGACCTGCGCCCGCTGGGCGACGGTGACCTGCCGCTCCGCCCAGCC
>NZ_JBFAOU010000192.1:0-14316 GCF_040675365.1 Catellatospora sp. NPDC049609
GCTGGGATCGGCCCGTCTACAACGGCGTGCTCATCGTCGGCAGCCAGGTCGCCGGGCACTGGAAGCGCACCGTCGGCCGCCGCGCGGTCACCATCGAGATGCTCGTCTACGCCCCGCTCGACGCGGACCGGGCCGCGGCGGTCCAGGCCGCCGCCGACCACCACGGCCGTTTCCTGGGGCTGCCCGCCACGGTCACCACCAAGGTGCTGTGACGGTCATCTGCCGGACCGCATCTCGCCGACGACCTCGGCGCCCGCCTGCTCGGCGAGCCACCGCGCCCGCCAGTCCTCGCGCGTGTGGACCCACACCGTGTGGTCGCCGGTGTAGGTCTCGTCGAACAGCCCGGCGCTGTTCACCGTGATCTCCAGGCCGCCGTACTTCACGCAGCCGTACGGAGTCAGGTCCTCGATGGGCGGCCAGGTCACCTTCCAGTAGATCCCACCCACGTCCTGTCCTACGGCGTCGCGGTACGACCGCTCGACGGTGCCGGGCGGTGCTCGGTCGACATCGACGTCGAGCCGGAACGCGGGCAGCTCACGCAGCAGCTGCGCCGCGCGCGCGTCCAGCCGGTCGATCACCAGCTCGCTGCCACGGGCACGGTGGTGGACGTGATGCGGTTCGGTGATCAGGTCGCCGAGTCCGTCGAGTACGGCGTCGGCGAGTTCGGCCGGCGCGACCGCGGAGTACCGCGCCTGCGGCAGCGCGGCGTAGCGGGACAGGTCGTGGCTGCCGGTCACCGCCCACAGGTCGAGGTACTCGATCTCGTTCGCGATCGGCAGCAGCCGGTCGACCAGCGCGAACGCCGCGTCGAGGTCGGTCGTGCGCAGCACCGGGTACATGTGGGAGTTGCCCATGGGCAGGCAGTCTGGCCCACCGGTGCCCAGGGCGCGACGTGTTATCCGGTCCGCGTCGCGCCCGAGTTCTTCGACACCATCAGGCCGGACACGTCCACGGCCTCGAAATCGGAGCCCTGCAGGTTC
Organism: Catellatospora sp. NPDC049609; assembly: GCF_040675365.1. Lineage (NCBI taxonomy): Bacteria > Bacillati > Actinomycetota > Actinomycetes > Micromonosporales > Micromonosporaceae > Catellatospora > Catellatospora sp. NPDC049609. Next base: position 981 of record NZ_JBFAOU010000192.1, read on the forward strand.
TTCAACGCGCGCAGCGCGTCGTTGGACCAGCGCTCGTCGGGCGCGCCGGACAGGTACCAGGGCGAGCCGTTGTCGGCGACGATCACGCCGTACCTCTTCATCGCCTCGGCGATGACGCGGGCCTGCTTGGGCATCGTGGACGTGTTCACGCTCGCCTTGAGCCGCAGCCGCAGGCCCATCGGCGGCAGCGCGGCGTCCGACGAGCTGGACGCGGCGTGCCGGGCGGGCCACACGTACGCGTTGCGCGAGCGCGGCACGGTGATCCGCAGCGCGTGGGTGATCCTCCCGGCGGCGACCTCCTCGTAGCGGACCAGCCCGGCGAAGATGGACAGGCCGGCCGCGTCGGCCGAGGTCCAGCCCGCCGGGCGCAGCTTGTGCGAGCGCAGGTCGAAGATCGCGCCGGAGCCGGCCCGCCAGCCGGAGCCGGCCGGGTACGCGGCGTACAGCTCGTACACCTTGCACGCCGCGGCGTCGTACAGGATGACGTGCCGGTCGCCGTCGCCGCCGCGCCCGCCCTCCACCTTGGCGTCGGCGGGGATCGGGTAGGGGCCCTTGTCGCTCTCGGCCGCGTACTCGAAGCTGACCTTGACGGTCTTCTGGCCCGGCTTGACCGGCGTGACGGGGATGCCGATCGGCGCACCCTCCCAGGTGCCGGAGCCGAAGTCGGGATGCAGGTGCGCGGCGGCGCCGATGCTGCTCACGTACGCCGCCGAGGAGCGGTGCACCGGCAGCCGGGACACGTCGGAGCGCCAGACGCCGTCCGCCGGGAACACTCCGCACGGCGCGGCGGGGGAGGCGGAGGCGGCCGCACTCGGGCTCGCGCTCCCGGTGGGGGCTGCGGAAGCGCCGGGCGTGGCGGAGCCGGTGACGAAGACGGGATCGGCCGGCGCGGCGGCGGGCGCGCCGCTGCCGCAGGCGGCGAGTCCGAACACGGCGGTCAGGGCGGCCAGGCGCAGTGGCAGCGGTGCGCGGGAACGTGAGAGCACGCGCAGAATCTAGTGCCGCCCGGCGACGGCGGCACAGCCGACCGCCCGGATGCGAGGATTATGCAGGTAGAAGCGGTTTGTCCGCCGTAGCCTCGGTACATGCTCAAGACCGCGCGCGCTCTGTCGTGGTGGGCGGCGATCCCGCCGCTGACCGCGGTGGTGCTCGCGTTCGCCTGGGGACGCCCGCTGTCGGCCCCGGCCATCATCATCGTCGCGATCGCACTGATCGCCGCGGTCGTCGTCGCAGTGCACCACGCCGAGATCGTCGCGCACCGGGTCGGCGAGCCCTTCGGCACGCTCATCCTCGCCATCGCGGTCACCGTCATCGAGGTCGGCCTGATCATCATGCTGATGACCTCGGCCGGCTCGGGGCCGTCGCCGCTGGCCCGGGACACCGTCTTCGCCGCGTTCATGATCGTGTGCAACGGCGTGGTCGGGCTCTGCCTGCTGGTCGGCGGGCTGCGCCACCGCGAGGTCGAGTTCCACGTCGAGGGCGTCACCGCCGCGCTGGCCACGCTCAGCGCGGTGGCGACCCTGGCCCTGGTGCTGCCGGCGTTCACCATCAGCGCGCCCGGCCCGACCTACTCCGAGCCGCAGCTCGCCTTCGCCGGCGTCGCCTCGCTGCTGCTGTACGGCTCGTTCGTGTTCGTCCAGACGGTCCGGCACCGCGACTACTTCCTGCCCGTGGACACCGGCGAGGACCACCACGCCGACCCGCCCACCCGCAAGGCGGCCTGGCTCAGCCTCGGGCTGCTGCTGGTCTGCCTGGTCGCCGTGGTCGGCCTGGCCAAGATCGAGGCTCCGGCGATCGAGCAGGCGGTGGTGGCGGCGGGCGCCCCGCACGCGGTGGTCGGCGTGGCGATCGCGCTGCTCGTGCTGCTGCCGGAGACCGCCGCGGCGGTGCGCGCGGCGTCGCGCAACCGGATCCAGACGAGCTTCAACCTGGCGCTGGGCTCGGCGCTGGCGAGCATCGGGCTGACCATCCCGTCGCTGGCCGTCGCGTCGATCTGGCTGCCGAACACGCTCATTCTCGGGCTGACGCCGAAGGACATGGTGCTGCTGGCGATCACGCTGGTCGTCACCGTGCTGACCGTCGCGCCCGGCCGGGCCTCGCTCATGCAGGGCGCGGTGCACCTGACCCTGTTCGGGGTGTTCCTGTTCCTCTCCTTCGTGCCCTGACCACGACCTCGGCGCCGGTCACCGGCTGTCCAGCAGGCACGGGGTGATCCGCGCGGTCCGGCACGTCCCGCTGTCGTGCATCGTTGGGCGCGGGTGACAACTCCTGGGTTGTCGCGACAACCCAGGAGCTGACACGTCACTCCGGATCGCCTCCCGCCGGGTCCTCCTCGACGGCCGTCGCGGTCGCCCCGCCGAAGCTGCGGTTGACCAGGCCCAGCTCGGCGGCGCGCATCCCGGCCTGGAAGCGCGAGGTGGCGCTGACGTCGCGCATCATCTCCGCGACGTGCCGGCGGTAGGTCCGCACCGACATGCCGAGCCGCCGCGCCGCGACCTCGTCCTTGGCGCCCGCGCCGAGGTAGGTCAGGACCGACTGGGCGGTCTCCTCCCGCAGCTTCTCGCTGAGCCGGACGATCTCGGCCAGCGGCGTGCCGGAGGCCCAGCTGACCTCGAACACGCTGCGCAGGAAGTGGACCAGCGGCTGCGCCGACAGCAGGATCGTCTGGGCGGCCTGGTCGTCGTCGTGGGTGCGCAGAATCACCTCGCGCCCGTCGGTGAGGACGAGGTTCTGCCCCTGGAAGTCCCACGACCGGTAGCCGGGGTGGTCGCACAGCGCCCGGTCGGCGGTGACCAGAGCGGCGGTGGCCGCGGCCGGGACCAGTGCCTTGACCTGCACCCCGCGGCGGTCGGCGTGCCGGAGCAGGTCGACGGTGTGGTTGCGGCGGTCGTCGGCGACGTCGGCGGCCGAGAGCACGCAGAGCACCTCCCGCCGCGCCCGCATGATCGCCTCGCCCGCCACCGCCTGGAAGACCGCGTCGTCACCCGGCAGGTGGCGGATGTGGTGGCCGTTGCCGCGCCGTCGCGACATGGCTCGCTCGATCAGCTCCTGGGCCTGGGACAGGACGGTCTCCACCTCGTCCTGGTGGTCGAGCGTCGCGTCGAACGGACGCGACCGGTGGTGACCGGCCCGTGGCTCGGGCAACCCCCGGTGTGGCAGGCCGTGCTGCGATGCCTTCATCAAAACTCCCCCCGAGTTTCGGATCCTGGCAGGAACATGTCGGGTCTCGCCCTTGACCTCGGTGCCGTCCCCGCCGCCTCCCCGGACGGCCGGGACGGGATGTCCATCCACAAATTACGATGCTGATGTTTCCGGGCGATGTTCGCGCCCGCGCCGGTATGGCGGCCGGGCACCTGTACACGGGGTGTGCGCGGGCCGGCTGCCATCCAAGATCACGAGCGTAGGCCAATGTGGACGGTGCTGCAATCGTGGAAAGGTGTCAGCAGGGCGAACGATGCCGCCGATTGCGGGCAGAACCGGCGAATACCGGCGCTGAGCAGCGCTGCGGCGGCCGTCGGGTAGGTGACTGAGAACAATGTCACCGGGGCCGCCGGCGCACCCATGTCACATCGGCGACATGCGTCCGGACTCCGGGACGCGATCGGCGGCGGCGATGGCAGGTTGTGGTCACGCGCCGTGACGTATCCGGCCGATCGGTGGCAGCTTGCTGCGGCGACGTTCCGTTCGATGTGGACGCTGCGGTTTCATGGGTGCCGCCCGCCGGATGCGGGCGGCGCCGGATCGACTGCCGTGAGGGGATGGGCATGTCTCACGTGTACGTGAGCGACTTCGTGTACGCGCTCGGCTCCCGCAAGACGCACGTCACCGAGTCGGAGGCGGCGGGGCGGCTGCTGTCGTCCGCCGAGGACCTCGAGTCGGCCGGTTTCGGCTGGCACCACCTGTGCGAGCCGGGCGAGTCCGCGTACGGCCTGGCCGAGGCGGTGACGGCGCAGCTGGCCGACACCGGCCGGCTGACCGGGATCGACGCGATCGTCTACGCGACCTGCCTGCCGCTCAACGGCAACGTCGGCGATCCGGCCGAGTTCGCGCGCACCCGCGACGTCAAGCACCTGATGGACTTCCCGGCCAGCCGCCTGCAGGCCCGCTTCGGCCTCACCGACGCGGTGGTGCTGGGCCTGAACCAGCAGGCGTGCACGGCGATGCCGGGCTCGGTGCGGCTGGCGGGCGCGCTGCTGGCGGCCGAGCCGAGCTGGCGCCGCGTGCTGTGCGTGACCGCCGACCGGTTCCCGGAGGGCGCGATCTACGAGCAGGCGTACAACCTGATCTCCGACGGCGGCGCGGCGTGCCTGGTGGGGCGGGAGCCGGAGGGGTTCCGGCTGGTCAGCGCGCACCAGATCACCAACGGCGCGCTGGGCCAGGCCACCGACGACGAGACCGTCGGGTCGTACTTCTCCTTCACCCACCGGCTGTTCAAGGAGTCGCTGGACCGGGCCGGGCTCACCGTCGCCGACGTCGACTGGGTGGTCACCCAGAACACCAACGACAAGGCGTGGCAGATCCTCGCCCGGCTGCTGGGCGTGCCGATCGACCGGGTGTGGTTCCCGTCGATGCCCGACGTCGGGCACGTGATCTCCGCCGACAACATCGTCAACCTCGCGCAGCTGGTGTCGTCCGGGCAGCTGCGGCCGGGCCAGCGGGTGGTGCTGATGATGGCCGGCTTCGGCCTCAACTGGCAGAGCCTGATCCTGGAGGCGGCATGAGCGAGCGCAGCGAGCGAACCAGCAGGTTCGGGAGCCATGCCGCCGACGAGCGCAGCGAGGAGGCGGCATGACCGCCACGACCGCCGCGCGCCTGCGGGACGCCATAGCGTCGCTGCGGGAGACCTCGGACCGGCTGAGCCGGCTGTCCCAGCGCTCGTACCAGAACCCGTACACCGCGGTGGAGTGGCCGGACGCGGTCGACCCGGAGCGCGCGTGGTTCAGCTCGCCGGAGCTGCTCAGCCTGTACGGCACGCCGGTCTGGGACACCCTGGACGACGCGGCGCGCCGGCGGCTGGCGTTCCACGAGGCGGCGAACTTCTACAGCCTCAACATCCACGGCGAGAAGGGCCTCATGCAGGGGCTGGCCGCCCGGCTCTACCGGCGTGACCTGGCCGACGTGGCCGAGTACCTGCACCACTTCCTCGACGAGGAGAACAAGCACAGCATCTTCTTCGGCGGCTTCTGCACCCGGTACGCGCGGGTCTACCCGTCGCGGCAGGTGTCGTTCGGCGTCCAGCGGCCCCGCGACGTGGAGGACTTCCTCTTCTTCGCCCGCGTGATGATCTTCGAGGAGATCGTCGACCGCTACAACTGGTGGCAGGGCCGCGACGAGCGCCTGCACCCCGTCGCCCGGTTCATCAACAACAACCACCACTTCGAGGAGGCCCGGCACCTGATCTTCGGGCGCCGCCTGGTCGAGGCGATGTGGCAGGCGTGCGCGCCCGGCTGGGACGACGAGCGCATCGAGGAGGTCCGCGAGGACCTCGCGCAGTTCCTCGTCACCAGCTGGCGCGAGTACTACAACCCCGACGTGTACGCCGACGCGGGCCTGGCCGGCCCGTACGAGCTGGCCGAGCAGGCGTGGGCGGCCCCGGCGCAGCGCGCGCATCGCCGGCGCACCTCCACGAAGCTGCTCGGCTACCTCACCTCCACCGGAATCCTGGTCAAGGAGCCTGTCGATGCATTCTGAACCCGAGATCCGCCAGGCGCTGCGGGAGTGGGTCCTGGGCAAGGCCCGCGACCTCGACCCGGCCGCGCTGACCGACACCACCCCGCTGTTCGAGCGCCGCCACCTGCGCTCGCTGCACGTGCCCGAGCTGCTGCTGCTCCTGGAGCGGCTGCGCGGCGAGCCGATCGACGTGGAGGACCTGGGCGCGGGCGACTTCCGCGACATCGACACGCTGCTGGCCAAGTTCGGCCCGGCGCGGGCGGCGTCGTGACCACGGCCGTCGCGGCGGGACTGTCCTCGATCGGGCTGCACTGGCACGAGTCGGGCCAGGCCGGGCTCGGCGGCCCGCTGCTGCGCCTGGCCGAGGACTGCGACCAGGCGTTCCGTACGCTCGCCTCGGTCTGGGACGCCCGTGAGGAGCGCCACCCGGCCGCGCTGCCCGCCGAGCGGCTGCAGCGGCTGGACTACCTGCACTCGTTCCCGCACCAGGCGACGTTCCCGGCCCGGCTGGACCCGGCACACCTGGACGAGTTCCTGGCGGGCGAGCCGATCACCGCGACCGGCGCGGTGGACCTGACCCCGCTGGCCCCGGTGACCGCCGTGCTCACCCCGGCCGCCTGCTACCACCTCTACCACGCGCACGAGGGCAGCGCCTTCTCCGCGCCGGTGTACCTGACCACCCGCAACACCTGCTTCCGGGTCGAGGAGCGCTACGTGCCGCTGCGCCGGCAGTGGAGCTTCACCATGCGCGAGATCGTGTGCCTGGGCACCCACGACGAGACCGTGGACTTCCTGGCCCGCGCACGCGCGGTGGTCGACGAGTTCCTCGCCCTGGTGGACCTGCCGGTGGACTGGCTGACCGCGACCGACCCGTTCTTCCGGCCGCGCGACAACCCGCAGTACCTCATGCAGCGGCTGCAGCCCAGCAAGCACGAGGCGACGTACGGCGGCGACCTGGCCATCGCCTCGGTGAACCTGCACCACGACCACTTCGGCACCGCGTTCGGCCTGCGCCGGGGCGGCCGGGCGGTCAACACCGCGTGCCTCGCCTTCGGTCTCGAACGCTGGCTGTGGGCTGTCACCGACCGCCACGGCCTCGACCCGGCCTCCTGGCCGAAGCCGGCCGACGCCGCGGCCACGGTCGTCGCCCGCACGGCCCGCGAGGCGCAGCGGTGAACGGGCGCGGAGAGGAGCCGGCATGCGCACGCTGATCACCGGAGCCGACGGGTACCTGGGCCGCCGGGTGGTATCCGCCCTGCTCGCCTCCACCGACGACGAGTTCGTGCTGGCGGTGCGCGCCGCCGACCGCGCCGAGCTGGCCGCCAAGCACGACCGGCTGGACGCCGACCTGGGCCCCGCGGCGCTGGGCCGGGTCACCGTCGTCGGTGCGGACCTGACCCGCGATGACGCGCTCGCCGGCGTGGACCCGGGCCGGGTGGCCTCGATCGTGCACGCCGCGGCCGTGACCAGGTTCAACGTGGATCGGGAGACCGCGCAGCGGGTCAACGTCGACGGCACCGTCCGGCTGGCCCGCTTCGCCCGGCGCTGCCCTGACCTGCACCGCTTCACGCTGCTGTCCACGCTGTACACGGCGGGCCGGCAGACCGGCGACATCACCGAGCGCCGCCACGGCGACGACGGCTTCGTCAACTTCTACGAGTGGTCGAAGTGGCGGGCCGAGGAGCACCTGTTCGACAGCGGCCTGCCGCTGTCGGTGCTGCGGCTGCCGACGGTGATCGCCGAGGACGACGGCGGCGCGGTGGGGCAGTACAACGCCTTCCACAACACGCTCAAGCTGTTCTACTACGGCCTGCTGTCGCTGATGCCGGGCGAGCCGTCGACGCCGCTGAGCCTGGGCACCGCCGCGTTCACCGGCGCGGCCGTGTCGCACCTGGTGCGCCCGGACGTGCCCGCCGGGGTCTACCACGTCACCCCCGAGCCGGCGCGGACGCTGACCCTCGGGCAGCTCATCGACGTCGCGTTCACGGTGTACGAGCGCGACGACAACTTCCGCCGCCGCAACCTGATGCGCCCGATCTACTGCGACCGGCAGAGCTTCGACGACATGGTGGACATCGCCCGCCGGCTCAAGGGCGGCCCGATCGAGCAGGCGGTGGCCTCGGTCGCCCCGTTCGGCACGCAGCTCTACCTGCACAAGACGTTCCGCAACGAGGCGCTGCGCGCGGCCTGGCCGGGGTACGCCGCGCCCGACCCGCTGGAGCTGGTCGAGGCGACGTGCGAGCACCTGGTGGCCTCGCGCTGGGGCCGGCAGCCGGTGACCCGTCAGCTGGAGGGTGTCCTGTGAACAAGACCGCCGTGAGCGAGAACGAGCGCTGGCTGCTCAGCTACTACCGCGCCTCGGAGATCAACGGTGCGCTGTTCTTCGGCCGGGTGGCCCGGACGGTACGCGGCCCGCTGCTGGTGGACGTCACGCACCACTTCACCGACGAGGCCAACCACGCCAACTACTGGACGCAGTGCCTGCACGAGATGGACCTGACCCCGGTCCCGCAGAACCGCGCCTACCAGGACCAGTACCTGGAGGCCGTCGGCATGCCCGCCAACGTCATGGAGGTCATGGCGATCACCCAGGTCTTCGAGAAGCGCGTGATCGGCCAGTACGGCCGCCACCAGCGCTACGCGGGCACGCATCCGCTGGCCAGGGCGACCATCCAGAAGATCATGCTCGACGAGCGCTGGCACGTGAAGTACGTCCGCGACGCCCTGGCCGACATGGCCGACCGGTACGGCCCGGAGCTGATCGACACGACCCTGGCCCGGTTCACCACCGCCGACGACGAGGTCTACGCCAAGACGCTGGAGGAGTACGGCCAGCGCCTGGAGTTCCTGGGCGAGACCACCGAGCACTACCACGGAACCGAAACGGAGCACCCCTGATGCACGCCACCTTCGCGGTCGTCGCCGAGCGCATCAGCATCACCTCGGGCGTCGCGGTCGACCGGCTGCGCCCCGAGACGACGCTGAAGGAACTGGCCCTCGACAGCTTCCTGCTGGTCGAGATGGCGGTCGACCTGCAGGAGGAGTTCGACGCCATCTTCACCCAGGAGGACCTGCACCGGGTCGTCACCGTCGGGGACCTGGTCGAGCTGCTCAACACCTCCCAGGCCGCCGACGTGCGGGCCCGCTCGGCGGCCGGCCGTGGCTGAGCGCCTCGCGCACGCGATCCGCCGCTACCGCTGGCTGCTGCTGGCCGCCTGGCTGGTGGTGCTGACCGGCGCCGGGGTCGCCGCGCTGCCGCTGGCCGGCAAGCTCAGCGGCGGCGGCTGGTACGTCTCCGGTTCGGACTCCCAGCTCGCCGCGCAGGCGCTGCGCTCGGGCCTCACCGGGCGCGACGACAGCAACCTGGTCGTGGTCGTGCACGACGAGCGGCACACCGCCGACAGCCCCGAGTTCGCGCGGCGCGCGGGCGGCGCCGTGCAGGCGGTGCTGGACGACGAGCGGCTGGCGGCGTCGAGCGCGTACGGCTGGCAGAGCTTCACCGGCCCCGACCGCGACCGGTTCCTCGGCGAGGACCGGCGCACCACCGTGACCATGGTCGGGCTGGACGTCGACGACGGCACCGCGCGCCGCGTGCTGCCCGACGTGCAGGGCGAGCTGGCCGACCGGTTCGCCGCCGAAGGGCTGCGGGTGTCGCTGGTCAGCGCCGCGTCGCTGTTCGGCGAGATCAACAAGCTGAGCCAGACCAGCCTCACCGAGGCGGAGCTGATCGCGTTCCCGCTGATCCTGGTCATCCTGCTGTGGCTGTACCGCAGCGTGGTCGCCACCGCGGTGTCGTTCGTGGTCAGCATGACCGCGCTCGGCCTGACCTTCGGCCTGCTGTCGCTGCTGGCCGGCCGCTTCGAGCTGTCCATCTTCGTGCAGAACGCCGCCACGATGATCGGCCTCGGCGTCAGCGTCGACTACTCGCTGATAATCATCTCCCGGTACGCCGAGGAGCTGCGCCGCGGCCGCGACCGCTTCGAGGCCCTGGTCACCACCCTGCGCACCAGCGGCGAGACGGTGCTGTTCTCCGGCCTGATCGTGGTGCTGTCCACGTCCGCGCTGTTCCTGGTGCCGCTCAACGTGATCGGGTCGATCGCGCTGGGCATCGTGCTGGTCGTCGCGTTCGCCGTGCTCAGCAGCGTGGTCGTGCTGCCGGTGGTGCTCTACCTGCTCGGCGACCGGGTGCTCAAGGGCGCGGTCCGGCTGCCCGGCGGCCGCGCGCGCTCGCTGGAGGTGTCCGAGAACCCGTGGTACCGGCTGGCCATGCGGATCATGCGCCGCCCGGTGCTGTGGCTGCTCCCTCCGGCGCTCGCGCTGCTCGCGCTGGCCGTGCCGGGCCTGGGCATGAGCACGTTCACCCCGGACGCCCGGGTGGTGCCCGCGTCCTCGCCGGTCCGGTTCGGCTACGACACCATGCGCGCGCAGTTCGGCCCCGGCGCCGCCTCGCCGCTGCAGGTCGTCGTCACCGTCGCGGGCGACCTCGGCGACGCGGAGGGCGCGGCGCTCACCGGCCTGGCCGAGCGGCTGCGCGCGCTGCCGCACGTCGCGCGGGTCGATACCCCGCTGGACGTGCTGCGCGCCGTCGACCCGGCCCGGCCCGTCGCCGTGCTCGCCGCGCTCGGCGGCCTGCCCGCCGACGCCCGGCAGACGATCGAGCACTTCGTCTCCGCCGACCGGCACACCGTCGTGCTGGAGGTGATCCCGGACGACCACGCGGCCAGCCCCGGCGTCATCGCGCTGTACGACCGGGTGCGGGCCGAAGCCGACCGGCTGCCGGACGGCCTGCGCGCCGTCGTCGGCGGCGAGACCGCCGAGGGCGTCGACGCCAACGCCGCGATCGCCGACCGGCTGCCGTACGTGCTGGTGGTCATGCTTCTGATCATCTACGTGCTGCTGCTGGTGACGTTCCGGTCGCTGCTGCTGCCGCTGAAGGCGATCGTGCTCAACCTGCTGTCCGTCGGCGCGACGTTCGGCCTGCTCGCGATCGTGTTCCAGCACGGCTTCGGGGTCGAGCTGCTCGGCACCGTGAGCCACGGGTACGTGCAGAACTTCGTGCCCATCCTGCTGCTGGCGATCCTGTTCGGGCTCAGCACCGACTACGAGGTGTTCCTGCTGCACCGGGTCCGGGAGGAGTGGCAGCGCACCGGCGACGACACCGTCAGCGTCGCCACCGGCCTGGCCCGCACCGCGCCGCTCATCTCCGGCGCGGCGGTGCTGATGCTCGCCGTGTTCGGCGCGTTCACCCTCACCGGCATCAACCCCATCCAGCAGCTCGGCTTCGGCCTCGCCGTCGCCGTCGCGCTGGACGCCACCCTGATCCGCCTGGTCATCGTGCCCGCCTCGATGCGGCTGATGGGCCGGTGGAACTGGTGGCTGCCGGGCCGCCGGCAGCCCGCCCCGGTCACCGCCACCCCCGCTCCCGCCGTTCGAGAGGACGCTTTGCGTTGAACGAGCCCGTCCTGGTCCTGCTGACTCTGAACTTCGCCTTCATCGGCATCCTGCCGCGGATCTTCTTCCGGTCCGACGGCACGCTCAACGCCCGCTGGTGGGCGACCGCCAGCCCGTTCTTCGTCGCGTCGATCTTCCTGGTGGCGGCGTACTTCGCCGACTGGGCCGCGCTGGTGCCGCAGGCATGGCTGCGCCCGCTGGCGGTGGCGGCGGTGCCGTTCAGCGTCGCGTCGGTGGCGCTGATCTGGATGACGCTCGGCACCCACCGGGTCCCGATCTCGCTGTGGCACCAGGACAACGACGCGCCGCGCAGCATCGTGACCTACGGGGCGTACCGCTGGATCCGGCACCCGTTCTACGCCTCGTTCATCAGCGCCCTGTTCGCCGCGCTGCTCTACCACCCGCACTGGGTCACCGGCGCGACCTTCCTCTACGGCGTCGTCGCGCTGAACCTCACCGCCGCCCGCGAGGAGCGCCGCCTGGCCACCTCCGAGTTCGGCAGCGAGTACCAGGAGTACATGGGCCGTACCGGGCGGTTCACGCCGCGGCTGGGCGGTCCCGTCCGGGTCGCCGCGTAGGCCGGGGAGACGACGTGCCGGACATCCACACCGGATGGCTCACCGAGCCACACCCGGACCGTGGCGTGCACCTCGCCGACGAGACCGGCGGCTGGACCTACACCGGCTACCCCGAGCTGGCCGCGACCGCCCGCCGGATGGGGGCGCAGCTCGTCGCCGCCGGGGTGCGGCCGGGCGACGCGGTCTGCGTGCTGATGCCCACCGGCTACCCCGTGCTCACCGTGATCTACGGGGTATGGGCGGCGGGCGCGGCGATCTGCCCGGTGGTGCCGCCGAGCTTCCAGCGCGAGGACGAGTACGTCGCGCACGTCGCCGCGATCCTGGAGCAGGCCCAGCCGAGCCTGGTGGTCACCAGTGCCGGGCTGGCCCCGGTCGCGGTGCGGGCGATGGCGGCCGCCGGGCGGACCGACGCGCCGCTGGTGCCCCGCGACGACACCACCGGCGAGCTGACCCCGCAGCCGCGCGGCGAGCTCGCGCTGCTCCAGTTCACCTCCGGCTCGACCGGGCGCCCGCGCGGGGTGCGGGTCACCTGGGACAACCTGGCGGAGAACTTCCGGATCATCGCCCGGATGAACGCCTGGCGCGACGGCGACGCGATGGCGTCCTGGCTGCCGCTCTACCACGACATGGGCCTGATCGGGCTGTTCCTGTTCCCGATCTGCCGGCAGGGCTCGCTGTGGCTGATGCGCCCGGACCAGTTCATCCGCGACCCGCTGCGCTGGCTGGCCTGCTTCGCGCCGGGCAAGGCCACGGCGTCGGCGTCGCCGTCGTTCGCCTTCGCGTACGCCACCCGCCGCGTCAAGCCGGAACGGCTCGTCGGCCTCGACCTCAGCCAGTGGAAGTCGGTCTGCATCGGGGCGGAGACCACCGACGTCGCGGCGCTGGCCGGGTTCGCCCGGTTCGCCGCGGCGACCGGGTTCCGGCCCACCACCTTCCAGCCGTCGTACGGCCTGGCCGAGTGCACCCTGGCCGTCACGTCCCCGCCGCCCGGTGACCTGTCCGAGGTGGTCCTGCCCGACTGGGCGAAGCTGCGGTTCGGCGAGCCGGTCCAGCTCACCGAGCGGGGGCGGCTGTCCGAGGCGGACACCCCGCCGGGCTCCGGCTGGCTGATCGGGCACGGCCTGCCGCACCCCGACGACGGCCTGGCCGTCCGCCTGGTCGACCACGACGGCGACGGGCTGCCCGACGGCTGCCTCGGCGAGATCGCGGTCCGCGGCACGTCCGTCGCCGCCGGCTACCACGCGGGCCGCGACGGCGTCTCGTCGCGCTTCGCCGACGGCGAGCTGCGCACCGGAGACGCCGGGTTCCTGCACGAGGGGCAGCTGTACGTGCTCGGCCGGATGGGGGAGAGCGTCAAGCTGCGCGGGCGCAACGTGTACGTCGAGGACCTCGACGTGAAGGTCGCCGCCGCGGCGGGCCTGGCACGCGCGAGCGTCGTCGTGGTCGGCGCGCTGCGGGAGGGCCGCCCCGGGCTGGTCGTGTTCGCCGAGGCGAACCCGGGGCCGTGGGCCGAGGACGTGGCGGGCCTGCTGCGCGGCGAGTTCGGCCCCGACCCGTTCCTGACCGTCGTCAGCGGCCGCCGCGGGCTGATCCACCGTACGTCCAGCGGCAAGCCCCGCCGCCGCCACATGTGGGAA
>NZ_JBFAOU010000193.1:0-14276 GCF_040675365.1 Catellatospora sp. NPDC049609
TGCGCAAGGAGCTGGCCGCCAAGCGCGACCCGCAGGTCCCCGACGCGCCCACCCACGCTAGCCGGGTCAAGGCCAAGTACGGCGACCGCGTGCCGACCCGCACCGTGGTGGCCGCCGACGCCGGCGCCAGCTGCATGCCCAGCAGCCGCCGGCCGGCGGTGTCGTTCTCCTGCACCCACACGTCGATGTCGGGCTCGTCGGCCCGGTCGGTGTCCGGCTCGGTGTCGGTGCACACCAGCATCAGGTACTTCATCGTGTCCGCTCCTTGATCGTTGCGTGCTCACCATGGTGACGAACGGCCGACCCGGTTCCGGACAGCAGGGCGCGAGAAGTTTCCGGACCATCCCGCACCGCGCGGGAGTCAGGCCGGGGTGGCGTGGCCGGACAGCCCCTTGAAGGTGTCGGTCTGGATCGCGGCGGCGGGCACGCCGGTGTCGCGCAGCTGCGCGACCACGCCGTCGACGAAGGCGTCGGAGCCCGCGACCATGTACTGCGGGGCGGGTTCCAGGTCGGTGAGGCCGAGCAGGGTGTCGGCGAGCCCGGCCCGGTCGATCCGGTGGTACGCGATCGGCAGGGCCGCGAACTCGGCGCCGTAGAGGTAGTCGCCGCGCGCGGCATGCACCAGCACGACCGGCGTCTGCGGCCGGTGCCGCTGCAGGTGGCGCAGGATCGACCGGAACGGGGTGACCCCGATGCCGCCGCCGATCAGGACCAGCGGCCGGGCCGGGTCCTCGGGCAGCTCCAGGTGCCCGCCGATGCCGAACACGAGCAGCGGCGCACCCGGCTGCAAGGCCCGGAAGTGCCGCTGGAACGGCGAGCCGGAGCCGTGGTCCAGGGTGAACCACACCTCGTCGTCGCCCGGCGCGGACGCGAACGAGATCTCCCGCACCGGCTTGGTGAACCGGCGCAGCAGCTGCGGGAAGAACAGGTGACCGTACTGCCCCGGCGCGAACTCCAGCGGCCGCTGCGCGCGGAACCGGTAGGTGTGCACGTCGCCGTACTCGTGGGCGCTGCCGATCAGGTGCAGCCGGGCCATGAGCCGTCCTCTCGCCCGCCCGGGGCGGGCGGCTCGCCCGTGCGGGCTACTGCTGCGGCGCCGGCAGGACGTTCTGGTTGTAGTGGAACAGGTTGCCGGGATCGTACCGCCGCTTGATCTCCGCCAGGGTGTCGTACGAGGCGCCGAAGTTGTCGCGGACGCGCCGCTGGTCGTCGTCGGAGGCGAAGTTGGTGTAGCCGCCCTGTTCGGAGTGGGGCGCCAGGGCCGCGTAGTAGTCGCGCACCCACTGGATGTGCTGCGCGTTGTCGGCCGGGTCTGGCCACATGCCCGCGATGACGCAGGCGAAGTTCGCGTCGCGGTGGCCGAATGCGGTCGCGTCCGGCGCGACGTCGTGGCACGCGCCGTTGATGGGGTAGAGGTGCATGGTCGAGTTCACCACCGGCACGCGCGGGCCGTACTCCAGGTGCGCGTCGATCGCGTCGTCGGTGAGGTCCTTGACGTACACGGCCTTCCAGTAGTGCTGCAGCCCGCGCGGCACCAGCCCGTCGAAGGCGGAGTTGAGCGCCGCGTACGGCATCGGCCCGACGTGCTGGGCGACCGGCGCGGCGACCTCCCGGAAGCGCTCCAGCAGCCGCTCGCCCTTGCCCATGTCGCCGGGCCAGCAGGACACCAGCGCCAGGAACGGCTCGCCCACCCGGTCCTCGGGCACGAACGGCAGCGGCGGCGCGATCTGCCAGGCGGGGAACCCGCCGTACTCGCGTGGCGCGTCGGCGATGAACTCGCGGAAGAAGCGCAGGATCTTCTCGGCGTCGTCGACCTCGAAGAACATCGGGCCGCCGAAGATGTCGCCGACCGGGTGCACCCGGAACTCGAACTCGGTGACCACACCGAAGTTGCCGCCGCCGCCGCGCAGCGCCCAGAACAGGTCGGCGTGCTCGGTCTCGTCGGCGGTCACCAGGGTGCCGTCGGCCAGCACCACCTGGGCGGAGATCAGGTTGTCGCAGGACAGGCCGTAGCGCCGGGCCAGGTAGCCGATGCCGCCGCCGAGGGTCAGGCCGCCGACGCCGGTGGTGGAGATGATGCCGCCGGTCGTGGCCAGGCCGTGCGGCGCGCCGGCCTCGTTGAACATGCCCCAGGTCGCGCCGCCGCCGACCCGCGCGGTCGAGGTCGCCGGGTCGATCACGATGTGGTTCAGCGCGGACAGGTCGGCCACGATCGCGCCGTCGGCGGTGCCGAAGCCCGGGACACTGTGCCCGCCGCCGCGGATCGCCAGGTCGGCGCCCTGCTCGGCGGCGAACCGGACGACGGTGCGGACGTCGTCGGTGTTCGCGCAGCGGACGACCGCGGACGGCCGGCGGTCGATCATGAAGTTGTAGACACGGCGCGCTTCGTCGTAGTCGTCGTGTCCCTCGGCCACCACGAGTCCGGTGACCCGCTCGCGCAGGGATGTCACGGCAGCCGAGGTCATGGCGCACTCCTCGCGTTCGAAGGCGGACCGACCCCTCCATGCTAGGAGCCCGTAAGGGGCGATGTACTGGATACCGGACTAAAACGGTCTGGTCCTACCTGATCGGGCGGTGGCGCCGCCGCGCCCGGCCTGCGTGGCCGCTCGGCGATCATGCCCCCTGGCCTGCCCGGGCAAGGCAGGATCGGGGTCAGAGGCCGACTGTGGAGTGTGTATGCCGACGTTGCTGCCGTCCTGGCGCCCGGGTGCCGCCCGGGACGCGATCCTGGGCTTCCTGGCCGAGGCCGAGCGGCTTCCGGAGCGGCGGCGGGTGGCGGTGCTCGACCATGACGGGACGATGTGCTGCGAGCGCCCGGTGCAGATGCAGTTCGCGTTCTTCCTGCACGAGATGCGCACCCGGATGGCCGCGGAACCGGCGCTGGCCGAGCGGGCGGACTACCGGCTGCTGATGGAGGGCGACCCGGCCGCGTTGAGCGACTTCGGGTTGCGCCGGATCGCGCTGGTGCTCAACGACCTCGTCGCGGGGCTGACGCCCGAGGAGTTCACCGAGCGGGTGCTGGCCTTCATGGACACCGCGGCGCATCCGGTCTGGGGCGTGCCCTTCGGCGATCTGGTGTACCAGCCGATGCGGGAGCTCGTCGAGGCCCTGCGCGCGCACGGCTTCGCCGTGTTCCTGTCGACGCTGTCGGGCATCGAGTTCCTGCGCGCCATCAGCCCGGGACTCTACGGCGTGCCGCCCGAAGGGGTGGTCGGCGCGCAGGCGGCGTACCGCTACGACGATCGCGGCGGGCGTCCGGCGCTGGTGCGGATCAGCGAGACGATGCCCGAGCTGAACGAGGGTCCGACCCAGGTGCTGAACCTGCAGCGCCAGCTCGGCCGGCGGCCGGTCTTCGTCGCGGCCAACTCCCCGGGCGACCGGGCCATGATCGAGTACGCGCTGGCGGGGGACGGGCCGGCGATGGCGCTGGTGATCGACCACGACGACGACGTCCGCGAGTACGCGTACGTGCCGCAGGCGATGACGTTCTCCGAGCCCGAGCCGGTCGTGGACGCGGCCCGGCGGCTCGGCTGGACGGTGGCGAGCATGCGGGACGACTGGGCGACGGTCTTCGCGCCCGGCGTGCGGTGACCGGCCGCGTGCGGGCCGCGCTCAGGCGGAGGCGCTGCCGCGCTCGCCCGGCTCGCCCGAGCGGTCGCGCCGCGTCCGGCGCCTTGAGTTGATCTTCTCTTGCAGGTGGGTGACCTGTCCGGCCAGGCGCGTCAGCTCGGCGACGAGCCCGGCCGCCCGCTCGCGCAGCCTGGCTATCTCCTCCCGGGTCGGTGCCGGGTCGGCTCCGGCGGGGTGCTCCGCGGCATCCGAGGGTGATCGCTCGTGTGGTCGTACTACGTCCGTCCTGTCCATATGTTCTCCTCCCGTGCGGCGCGTCGTCTGCCCGCAATCGCACGCGGCGAAACGTCCTGTGACCCAGTTCACACGAAGGGGCGGGTCCGTCACCGCACGAGGCCCGCGATGACGTTGATGGCTCCGGCCACGATGACCACGCCGAACAGGTACGACAGCAGCGCGTGCACGATGACCGTGCGCCGGACGCGCGGGTCGCGCACGGTCGTGTCGGAGACCTGGTACGTCATCCCGATGGTGAACGCGACGTACGCGAAGTCCAGGTAGGTGGGCTGGTCGGCGCCGGACTCGCTGAAGTCGATGCCGCGGCCCGGCGGCGCGTACTGCAGGTCGGCGTAGCGCAGCAGGAAGACCGTGTTGACCACGGTCCAGGACAGCAGGATCGTGATCACCGCGGTCGCCACCATCGCCGCCTTCTGCCACCCCTGCTGATGGGCGGCGGTGGGCAGGGTCGCCGCCACGGCCAGGATGCTGCCGAGGCTTGCGGCGACGAGCAGCAGCGCGGCGGCGCTGCGGGTGTTGTCGTCGCGCGCGGCGAGCCGCCGCGTCGACTCCTGGTCGGCGGTGAGCACGAACGGCCACACCGTGGCCAGGAAGGTGAGCGCCGTCGCGTCCCAGCCGCCGACCAGCGCGAGCCGCCAGGGGACGAACGCCAGCAGCCCCCCGCCTGCGGCCAGTCCCACACACACCGCGAGGGCGGCGCGGCGCAGCGCCGGGGCGTGCCGGCCCAGCAGCCGGTGATACACCGTCATATGCCGATGACTCTAGCCGCGCGGCCCGGCGGATGGCCGCGATCGGCGATCGGCGCCGGGCGACACGTCATACGCTGCGTGAGGGCAGTGCCCCGTGGGCCGGTCCGGACCGCGTCGCGTCGTCGCGCCGCGCGCCTCGGCTGGTGAGTCCCGCTCGTGCCGGTTCGCCACCGGCGGAGGGAGTGCGCAGCGATGCTGACGTTGGGATTTCTCGTCGAGATGGAGGCCAAGCCCGGTCGCGAGGACGAGGTGGCCGCGTTCCTCAAGGAGGCCAAGGCGCTGGTCGACGCCGAGCCCGGGACGGTGACCTGGTTCGCGTGCCAGATCGGGCCGACCTCATTCCGGATCTTCGACACCTTCGCCGACGAGGACGATCGGCAGTTCCACCTCGCCGGCAAGGTGCGGCAGGGCCTGGACGCGCGCGCGGACCTCTTCGCGACCCCGCCGCGGATCAATCCGATCGACCTGCTGACCTACAAGATGCCCGCCTGACGGCGGGTTCCGCGTCCATCCGGTCCGGACCTGGCGACGGCCTGCCGCCACCGGTGAGGGTGGCGGCAGGCCGCACCGGTCAGGAGGCCGGTTCGCCGGAGGGGGCGGTCAGGGTGACGCCGGTCGCCACCGGGGTGCCGAAGTTGGGCGTGCCGTCGGCGTTCCAGGTGAACTTCTGCGCGCGGGTGGAGCGGTTCATGTCGCAGCCGCCCGACGCCGAGCTGTTGGCGTGGTAGACGATCCAGTCCTCGGTGCCGTCGGGCGACTTGAAGAAGCCGTTGTGGCCGGGGCCGTAGACGCCATTGGTGTTGGAGCGCTGGAACACCGGGTTGGGCGACTTCGTCCACGACGACGACAGCAGCGGGTCGCCGGTGCCGTTGTACGTGATCATGCCCAGCTTGTAGTCCGGCGTGGAGCAGTGGCTGGCCGAGTAGATGATGAAGGTCCTGCCGTTGCGCTGGATCACCTCACCGCCCTCGGCGACTGCCCCGCCGACCGTCTCCCAGCTGTAGGTCGGGGTGACCAGGGTGCGGCGGGTGCCGCTGGCCGTCCACGGGTTGCTCAGCGGGCGGATGAACAGCGGCTGCGAGCCGTTGTAGAACGTGCCCAGCAGGTACAGGTTGCCGTTGAGCTGCAGGATGCTCGGGTCCAGCTCCCAGGTGTTGTTCGCGGTCGGGTCGAGCATCGAGGCCTTGAACGTGTACGGGCCCATGGGGTCCGTCCCGGCGCTCTCCAGCACGTGGATGCGCTGCGTACCGAGGTTGTACGGCTCCTGCCCGGCGGTGTAGTAGAAGTACCACCGCAGCCCGTTGGGGCCGTTGAGCAGGAAGAACTCCGGCGCCCACATGGTGCCCGCGCCGTTGGGGTTGGTCAGGTTGAAGATCACCTGGTCGGTCGCGGTGGACAGGCCGCGCAGCGTGGTGGCCCGGCGCATGGTGATGGTGCGGTTCCACGTGGTCGTGGCGAGGTAGTAGTACCCGTTGTAATAGGTCAGCCACGGGTCCGGGCCCTGTGCCTTGAGCGGGTTGGTGAACGTGTTCGCCGACCCGGTGGTGACGGTCCAGGTGAAGGTGGCGCTGCCGCTGACGCCGTTGCTGGTCGCCGTGGCGGTGACCGTGTACGTCGCGGCCGTCGTCGGCGTGCCGCTGATGACGCCGGTCGAGGCGTTGATGCCCAGCCCGGCCGGTAGCCCGGTCGCCGACCAGGTGTAGGCGCCGGTGCCGCCGGACGCCTGCAGGGCCAGGCTGGTAGCGGTGTTGCGCACGGTGGAGCGGTTGCCCGGGTTGGTCACGGTGACCGTGGTGCTGTCGCTGACGTACCCGGCCAGCCGCCAGACGCGGCTGGTCGCGGTGCTGCAGGGCAGCTGGACCAGGCCCGTGTTGGCTGCTGACGACCCACCTGCGGGCACCACGCACTTGCCGGAGCCGACCGAGACGACGTTGAAGGTCTTGTCGCTGCCGACCGGGACCAGCCGCCAGCGCTGGTTCGGGTTGCTGTGGCAGGGCCACTGGATGATCGTGGCGTTGTCGGCCGTGGAGGCGCCGTTGACGTCGACGCACTTGCCCGACGCTGGCATCGCGATGGTGTAGGTGTCGGTGGTGCCCGACACCGGGTTGAAGGTGAACTGCTGGTAGTTGGCGC
Source organism: Catellatospora sp. NPDC049609 (assembly GCF_040675365.1). Classification (NCBI taxonomy): domain Bacteria; kingdom Bacillati; phylum Actinomycetota; class Actinomycetes; order Micromonosporales; family Micromonosporaceae; genus Catellatospora; species Catellatospora sp. NPDC049609. The sequence goes on from NZ_JBFAOU010000193.1 coordinate 6,750, forward strand.
CGTTGCAGCCCTGCTGGGTCAGCTGCACGGCATTGGTGGTGTTGCCGCCCGGCAGCGCGGCGCAGTTGGCGCCGTTGGAGTTCACGGCGGTCGTGGTGAACGTGACGATGGCCGCCGCGGGCTGCGGCACCAGCAGCACGCCGGCGGCGACCAGCGGCACGGCGAGCAGGGCGAGGCGAGGGGAGCGTCTCACGATGGGGAGTCCTTCGGTGGGATAGGCGGCAGTGTCGATCGACCCTGGGTGCCAAGGCGCCGTCTCGTGTCCCGCCCGGCAGCATCGCCGGGGGAAGCGACGGCGCGCCTACCCGTCACCTTCAGTGGTACGGCGAGTATCGCGCAGATCGATACCGTTCGACAAGTCCGGGGACGGGCACTCCCGCTCGGCCCGGCCATGTCTGCGATGATCCGATGCCCGCCGGGCCCCGCCGCGTACCGTGTAAGAGGTGAAGCAGGGGGGTCGCCGACCCGATCCGGTGCTCACCGTCCTCGTCGCGGTCGCCCTGGTGGGGCTGGCCGCGATCCTGCTCCCGGCCGTGCCCGCAGCGGTGATCGACGTCGCCGAGCCGGTGGTCTGGCTGGCCTTCGCCGGCCTGTGCCTGCGCGTCGCGCGCCGGGACGGGGTCGCCCGGACGGCGCGGGTGGTCTGGCGCGGCCTGGCCCTGAGCGGCCTGCTGTTCACCGTCGCGGGCCTGCTGCGGCTCGGCGGCGGGCCCGGGGCGCCACCGCCGGCGGACCTGGCGGTCGGGGCGACCGGGGTGACCGCGGTCGGGGTGGCCGTCGCCGGCTGGGTGATGATCGGCTACCCACTCAAGGTGACCGGCCCGGCCCGCACCCGGCTCCGGCTCGACGTGGCCACGGTGATGGCCGCGTTCGCCCTGCTGGCCTGGTATCTGTGCCTGCCCGGCGGCGCCGTGCCGGAGAGCACCGCGCAGCTGGCGGTCAACGTGCTGGCCTGCGTGCTGGTGCTCACCGCCGTGTGCGGCGCGGTCAAGCTGGTGCTGAGCGGGTCGGCGCCGTTCACGATGGTGGCGGGCCTGCTGCTCGGTACGGCGGTGGTGATCGGCGCCTGGTCGCTGTTCAACATGCTCAGCGTGGCGCCGGGTGAGGAGCTGCTGATCGAGAGCGGCCAGTTCACGTGCGCCATCCTGCTGTGCGTCGCCGCGCGGGTGCAGTACCTGCAGATGCGGACCCGGCCCAGCGGCGTGACCGTCCGCGCGCGCCCGGCGTACAGCCGCATGCCCTACATCGCCATGGTCGTCACCCAGGTGCTGCTCGTCGTCGACCTGGCGGTCGAGGGGCTCACCATGCGTGGCTGGGGTGTGCTGCTGGGGGCGGTGCTCGTCTCGGTGCTGGTGATGCTGCGGCAGAACCTCGCGTTCACCGACAACGCCGCGCTGCTGCGCCGGCTCAAGGACAGCCTGCGGGACCTGCGGCGGCACGAGGAGCGGTTCCGCTCGCTGGTGCAGCACGCCTCGGACCTGACGCTGCTGGTGGACGCCGAGGGCACGGTGCGCTACGCCAGCCCCGCCCTGCGCGACCTGCTCGGCGTGGACCCGCAGGAGGCGGTCGGCCGGCCGGTGGACGAGGTGCTGCGACCGGAGGACATGCCGGCCGCGCGCCGCCTGTTCGAGGAGGTGACCGCGAACCGGGGGACCGACGTGCGGCAGCCGCTGCGGGTGCGCCACGCCGACGGCGACGCCCGCTGGCTGGAGGCCCTGGCCACGAACCGCCTGGATGATCCCAGTGTGGGCGGCATCATCATCAACGTCCGGGACATGACCGAGGCCAGGGTGCTGCAGGACCGGCTGCGCCACCAGGCCACGCACGACCCGCTCACCGGGCTGCCCAACCGCGTCCTGCTCAACGAGCAGGCCCAGCGGCTGCGGCACGAGCCCCGGCTGCCGGGGCGGTACGAGGCCGTGCTCATGCTGGATCTGGACGACTTCAAGGCGGTCAACGACGCGCTGGGCCACCAGGCCGGCGACCGGCTGCTCACCACCGTCGCCGACCGGCTGCGCGGCAGCGTGCGGCCGACCGACGTGGTGGCCCGCCTCGGCGGCGACGAGTTCGTGGTGCTGCTGGGGCAGACGACGAAGGAGGGCGCCGTCGCGACGGCGCGGCGCATCCTCGACGCGCTGGCCGAGCCGGTGCTGCTCGACGGCCACCAGGTGCCGGCCGGGGCCAGCATCGGTGTGGCGATCGGCTGCGAGGAGGACTTCGACGCCCTCATGCGCGAGGCCGACGTGGCCATGTACCAGGCGAAGCGTGATCCGTCCGGCTCCCGGGTGCAGGTCGTGGACCACACGGCCCACGGCCGGGCGTTCCCGGCGGCCCGCGCGGCCGGGGTGACCTGATCGCGCATAGCCCCCGGCCTGGCGGGGTAAGCCAGGCCAGGGGTGTTGAGCTGCCATGCGAGTGACGCACACGGTGACCGTCCGGGGCGACGCGTGCGTCGTCCGCATCTTCGGTGACATCGACATGGCGTCCTCGGACGCCCTGGACACGTGGCTGCGGGCGGCGGTCGACGACACCGGATGCCGCGCCGTCGAGGTCGATCTGTCGCAGACCGCCTTCCTGGACTCGATGGGCATCCGCGGCCTCGTCCGCGCCCAGCAGTACGCCACCGGGCGCGGCGTGGCCATGCGCTGCGTCAACGTGCAGCCGTGGGTGCGGCGCGTGTTCGAGATCGCCGGCGTCGCGGGCTATCTCGGCCTGGGCGAGGCCGACGCCGGCGGGCGCTGAACTACGGCGGTGGTCAGGGCCGCCCGGTCCGACCAGCCCTGGCGTGTCATGGCGGCGCGCAGGGCGCCTGCCGGATGATGGGAGAATGCCTCAGCGTGCCGCGGCGTCGCCGAACCTGCGGATGCGGCGGGTGTACGACGAACCGTCGCCCGACGACGGCCGCCGGGTGCTCGTGGACCGGCTCTGGCCGCGCGGCCTGGCCAAGGAGCAGGCGAAGGTCGACGACTGGCCCAAGGACCTCACTCCCTCGAGCGAGCTGCGCCGGTGGTATCACGAGGCGCCCGACGAGCGGCACGCGGAGTTCGTCACGCGCTACGAGGCCGAGCTCGCGGCACCGGCCGCCCAGCAGGCACTGCACGGCCTGCGCGCGGCGGTCCGCCAGGGGCCGGTCACCCTGCTCACCGCGGTGAAGGAGATCCCGCACAGCCACGTCGAGGTGCTCGCCCGGCATCTGCGGTGACCTCGGGCAGCGCAGGTGCGTCGCGGGCGCCCGGAGCGGCGGGCACCCGCGACGCGGCCGTCCCGGTCAGCGGCGCCGCCACAGGGCCGGGGTGTTCGGCGGCTCCCATCCCGGCAGCGAGGTGTGCGCGATCTGGCAGGCGTACCCGGCCCCGCCGTAGGTGACCTGCGCGCCGGCGGCGTACGACACGTAGGGCTGCCAGGTGCCGCCGCCACCGGGCGGGGTCGGGCTCGGCGACGCCGTCGGAGTCGGGGAGGGCGAGGGCGGCGTGCCCGGCACGTTCAGCACGAAGTCGAACGTGGCCTGCCGGGCCGAGCCGACCTGCTGGACGTTCATCAGCAGGGCCGGGTCGTACAGGGCGTCGGTGCTGTTGCGCGGTTCGTTCGGGAAGTACAGCTGCGTGGTCAGGATCGGGCGGCCGGGCGCCTGCACCTTGACGTGGAGGTGCCGGGTCCGGCCCGGATAGAGCCCGGGGACGATCGTCGACAGGGTGAACCGTCCCTGCGCGTCGGTGAACTGGTGGCCGCGGAACCGGTTGCCCACGTTGTCGTACGCCCCGGCGCTGTCGGCCTGCCAGAAGTCCAGCAGCGCGCCCGCGATCGGCTGGCAGGCCAGCCCGACCACGTAGCCGGTGACGGTCAGCCGGGTGCCCGCGCCGTCGAGCATCGCGGTCCGCAGCGGCGAGCCCGGCTTGAAGTACGGGCCCTCCATCTGCGGCGGGGTGAGGTCGTCGTCGTCACAGGACTGCGGGGTGGCCGTCAGCGGCTGCCCGGACGGGGTCCGCGCCAGCGCGGGGACGGCCGCGAACAGCAGCGGCGCCGCCGGCACCGCCATCGCCGCGCGGAGCAGGGTCTTGCGCGTGACACCCGGAGTGCGGGGTTCGTCGCCGGTCATGAGGGATCTCCTTCGTGGGGATGCCGTCGTCGACCGCCACCGTAGCCAGCAGCATCGTCCGAATTCGATGGACATGATCCGGTGATCGTGGTGCTTTCCGCATCCCCGTCGTGCCGCGCGGCCCGGCGGAACGCGCTCGCCGTGAACCCGGTCTGCCGGCGGAAGAACCGGCAGAAGTACGCCGTGTCGGCGAAACCCAGCTCGCGGGCGACCTGGACCACGCTCAACCGGGTGCCCGCGAGCAGGCGCATCGCCTCCACCGCGCACGCCTGCCGGATCAGCTCGCCGGGCGAGCGGCCGGTGGCCTTGCGCACCGCCTCGCCCAGGTAGCCGGGCGAGACGCCCAGCTCGGCCGCGTACGCGCCGACCGCGCGACGGCCGCTGCCGGGTCCGGAGACCAGGTCCGCGAAGCGCGCGGCGAGCTCCGCCCGCTGCCCGCCGACCGGGGCGGGCGCCGCCGGGCCGGTCAGCCGGGCCGCCTTCGCCAGCAGGATGTGCAGGTACGCCTGCAGCACCCCGAGCGAGCCCGCCGCCGGATCGGCGTACTCCCGGCGCATGTGCGCGACGAGGCCGGCGGCCTCGTCGGCGACCGCGCGGTCCAGGGTGACGCAGGGGCGACGCCCCAGCAGGTGCAGCAGTTCCCGCACGCGCGGGCAGCCGGCCAGGAACTCCTCGCCGAACAGGACGAGCCGGCCGTCCAGTCCGGTCGCGTCCTGCCAGTGGTGCGTCCGTCCGGGCAGGACGACCGCCAGCTGCGGCGGCCGCAGCGGGTACGCCGCGAGGTCCACCACGTGCGTGCCGCTGCCCGCGCGGACGAGCGCGATCTCGTAGAAGGTGTGCCGGTGCGGGAACGGCGCGTGCGACAGCGGGCCGAGCGCGTCGAACGTGTCGACGGCGAACGGCACCGGCAGCGACTGCGGCACCGTGAGCCGGTGCAGGGGCAGGGACATCCGTCCAGCCTGGGCCGGACGCCGGCGCGGCGGCAGTTGCCGACCGGGTCCTACCGCCGAGGGCCCGGACGCGCGCCGATAAACATTTAGTAACGATCCAATCACCAACCGTAACCCTGGTGCGTTGATCTATGGGGGAATCGACCCCGATCACCAGACAGGGGGCACAGTTTGTCCAGACGTCTTCTCGCCGCGCACGGCGTGCTGGCGGTCACCAGCGCGCTCGCGGTGGGCGCCGCACCGCAGTGGGCGGCCGCGGCACCGAAACCGTCCGCAGCGGCCATGGCCGCCGTACGCGCCCAAGCCCTGCAGCCCGACCTCAGCATCTTCAAGGAGGACGACCCCGACCCGGTCACCGCGGGCCAGCTGCTGACCTACACCCTCACCGTCTCCAACACCCTCGGCACGGAGCCGGCCGCGTCGCTGACGGTGGTCGACACGCTGCCTGCGGGCCTGGTCGTGGTGGCCACCTACCCGCCGTCGGGCTCCTGCTCGGTGACGACCGACGAGCCCACCGCGGTCTCCACCGTCACCTGTGAGCTGGCGGACCTGCCGGTGGGCCAGTCCTTCCCGGTCGTGATCCAGGCGAGGGTCCCGGCGGACCAGGAGCCGGGCCTGATCGTCAACCGGGCGACCGTCACCCTGAACGGTGACGTGGCGGACCCGAACCTGGCCAACAACACCGTCGAGATCACCACGGCGGTCCAGGCCTCGGCCGACCTGTCGGTCACCAAGCTGTGCAAGCCCGACGAGCCCGCCACCGCGGGCGGCACCGGGTACTGCGACATCATCGTGGACAACCTCGGTCCGTCCGACGCGGCGGACGTCGAGCTGACCGACTACCTGACCGCCGCCGACCCGTTCGACGTCGACTCGGTCGTGGTCGACCCGACCGGCGACGGCATCGCGTGCGCACCGTCGGAGCTCGCCGACGTCGAGACCGCCACCATCGTCTGCACCCTGGGCGACATCGCGGCCGGCGGCCGCAGCCGCGTCCGGGTCACCGTGGACGCCGACGAGGACACCCAGATCAACGACGTGGCCACGGTACGCAGCGCCACCCCCGACCCGGACACCGGCAACAACAAGGCCACCGGCCGGGTCGACTTCGTCGGCTCCGCCGACCTGGTCCTGACCAAGACGGGCCCGGAGACAGCCGTGGCGGGCGGCCCGATCCAGTACGTGCTGACCGTGGACAACGAGGGCCCGTCCACCGCGCGCGCCGTCACCCTGCGTGACACCATCCCGGCGGGGGTCACCGTCGAGTCGGTGACCACCACCCAGGGCACCTGCGCCAACAACCAGCCGCCCGGCCGTGACCTGGTCTGCGGCCTCGGCAACATCGCCCCCGCCGACCCGGTCGTGACGGTCACCATCAACGGCACCCTCGACGCGGACCTGGCGGACGGCACAGTCCTGTCCAACGGCGCCGTGGTGTCCAGCGAGACCGCCACCCCGGACAACAGCGACAACCAGGCGACCGTCTTCACCACGGTCGAGAGCGCGGCGGAGCTGACGGTCACCAAGCTGGACGCGCCGGACCCGGTGCTCGCCGGCAACAACCTGACCTACACCATCACCGCCACCAACGGTGGGCCGTCGGACGCGCAGCTGGTCACGCTCACCGACACCCTGCCGGAGGGCACCACCTTCGTCGCCGACGACAGCGACGACGTCTGCGACGAGACCGCGCCGGGCACCGTGCTCTGCGCCCTGGGCACGGTCGCGGCGGGCGCGTCCGAGTCGGTCACCCTCACCGTCCGGGTCGACCCGTCGGTGGCCGACGGCACGGAGCTGCTCAACACCGTCGTCGTCGCCTCGGAGACGACCGACACCGACCCCGACAACAACACCGCCACCGCGACGACCGTCGTGGACACGTCGGCCGACCTGTGGATCGACAAGACCGCGGTGGCGTTCGCGTACAGCGAGGAGGCCGCGGAGGGCGACAAGAAGGACAAGCGGGAGCAGACCGCGGTCTTCACGCTGACCGTGCACAACGACGAGGGCTGCGAGGGCGACGCCCGGGGCGACCAGCGCAACTGCGGCCTGGGCGGCCCGTCGGACGCCCAGGACGTCGTGGTGACCGACCAGCTGCCGCTCACCGCGCAGAACCTGCAGGTCCTGTTCACCTCGCCGGAGTGCACGTACACGGCGGCGACCCACACGGTCACCTGCAACCTGGAGACCCTGGCCGCCGGCGCGACCGCGCAGTTCGTCATCAAGGCCAAGATCAAGGGCAACGGCGGCGGCGCCGCCACCGAGATCCTGCGGCCGATCTCCAACACGGCGACGGTCAGCAGCTCCACGCCGGACCCGAACCTCGCCAACAACACCAACACCGCGGTGCTCGTCGGCAAGGGCCGCGAGTGACCTGACGGACCGCGGGCGACCTCGCGTCGAGGCCCGCGCGGAACGTCCCCGGGGATACCCGACGCGAGGCGCCGCAAGATCAACGAAAGGCAAGCAATGACAGAACGG
>NZ_JBFAOU010000194.1:0-14263 GCF_040675365.1 Catellatospora sp. NPDC049609
CCGGACGCCGGCACGCCGCCGACCAGCGCCCCCCAGAACCGGCTCGCCAACGTGCCGGTGCGTATTTGTGTGCAGAGCAAAGTCTCGAGGCCGGCCATCGTCCCGGCCGCGGTCAGATCTTCGCGGCGGCGTCCAGGGCCTGGGTGAGGTCGGCGAGCAGGTCCTCGGTGTCCTCGACGCCGCAGGAGAAGCGCACGAAGCCGGGCGCGACGCTGTCGCCCCACTGGTGCCGGCGGTCGGCGCTGGAGTGCAGACCGCCGAAGCTGGTCGCCGCCGCGACGAGCGCCGACGCGCGCAGGAACGCCGCCACGTGCTCGGCCGAGGGCAGCTCGAACGAGACCAGCCCCGGGATGATCCTCATCTGGCGGGCGGCGAGCTCGCTGTCGCCCGCCCAGCGGACCGCGTCGGCCAGCGGGTGCTCGCGCAGCAGCTTCGCCACCGCGGCGCCGCTGGCGGACTGCTGGCGCAGCCGCAGCGCCAGGGTGCCCATGGACCGCCGGGCCAGCCAGCATTCGAACGGGCTGGGGACCGCCCCGCCCAGGGTGCGCCACTGCCGCATCCCGTCGAGCAGCTCCGCGTCGTTCGTCGCGGCGTACCCCAGCAGCATGTCGGAGTGCCCGGCCAGGGCCTTGGTGCCGGAGGCGACCGAGACGTCGGCGCCGAGCTCCAGCGGCCGCTGGGACAGCGGCGTCGCGGTGGTGTTGTCGACCGCGACCAGCGCCCCAGCGGCGTGCGCGGCCCGCGCGACCGCGGCGATGTCGACCAGGTCCAGGCCCGGGTTGGCCGGGGTCTCCAGCAGCACCAGCCGCACGCCCTCGAACGACGGGTACGGCCCCGCCGTCGGGACCTCCACCGTGCTGATGCCCAGGCGGGCGAGCGTGGACGCGGCGAACGAGCGGACGTTGTAGTACCCGTCCGAGGGGATCATCACGGTGTCACCGGCGCGCAGCACCGACAGCAGCAGTGCGGTGATCGCCGCCTGCCCGCTGGCGAAGGCCAGGCAGTCGCCGCCCTCCAGCTCCCCGATCGCGGCCTCCAGCAGGCGGCGCGTGGGGTTGTCGCCCCGGCCGTACCCGTCGGTGCCCGGCGTGTAGCCCGCCGGGTCCAGGTGGTACGGCGCGGCGAAGACTGGTCCGGGGAGCATCGGTGCTCCGGGGACGGGCTCGGGCATGCCGGCGTGAAGGGAACGGGTGCTGTCCCCGTACTGCGAACTCATGCCCCAGAAACTAGCGCTCACTCCGCCTTGGTCGAGCGGGACATCAGGGCGGCGACCGCGACCTTCGGGTCGACGCCCTCGTGGCACACCCGCTCGACCTGCTCGGTGATCGGCATCTCTACCCCGTGCGAGCGGGCCAGATCGCGGATGGCCAGGCAGCTCTTGACGCCCTCGGCGGTGTACCGGGTGGCCGCCTGGGCCTGCTCCAGGGTCTTGCCCCGGCCCAGGTGCTCGCCGAAGGTCCGGTTGCGCGACAGCGGCGACATGCAGGTGCCGACCAGGTCGCCGAGCCCGGCCAGCCCGGAGAAGGTCAGCGGGTCGGCGCCGAGCGCGACGCCCAGCCGGGCGGTCTCGGCCAGCCCGCGGGTGATCAGCGTCGCCTTGGTGTTGTCGCCCAGGCCCATCGCGTGCGCGATGCCGAACGCCAGCGCGATCACGTTCTTGACCGCCCCGCCCAGCTCGCACCCCACCACGTCGTCGTTGGTGTACGGCCGGAAGTACGGCGTGGTGATCGCGCGCTGCACGCGGGTGGCGCGGTCGATGTCGGTGCACGCCACGACGGTCGCGGCGGGCTGCTCCAGCGCGATCTCGCCGGCCAGGTTCGGCCCGCTGACCACCGCGACGCGCTCCGGGGCGACCCGGCCCGCCTCCACGATGACCTCGCTCATGCGCTGGGTGGTGCCCAGCTCGATGCCCTTCATCAGGGAGATCAGCGTCGAGTCGGCGGTGAGGTCGGCCGCCCAGTCGCCCAGGTTGGTGCGCAGCGTCTGCGACGGCACGGCGAGCACCACCAGCTCCGCGCCCTTGATCGCCTCGGTGGCCGAGGCGGTGGCGGTGACCCGCTCGCCCAGCCGGGTGCCTTCCAGGTACTCCGGGTTGCAGCCGGTGTCGCGGATCGCGGCGGCGATCTCCGGGCGGCGGGCCCACAGCACCACGTCGTTGCCCGCGTCGCCGAGGATCTTCGCGAAGGCGGTGCCCCAAGACCCGGCGCCGAGCACGGCCGCCCTCACCGGGCACCGTCCTTGGCGGGTCCGTTGTTCGCCGACTCGTCGCGGGCGCCCCACAGCGGCGGCGGCGTCTCGCCCCGGATCTCGGCGAGCATGTCGCGCAGGCGCAGCATCACCGCGTCGGTCATCTCGTTCAGCACCGCGCCGGTCGGCTCGGCCCCGGCCCACTTCGACAGGTCGACCGGCGGGCCCGCCCACAGCGACACCGGGATCTTCGGCAGCAGCCGGACCTTCTTGGTACGCGGATCGAAGATCTTCTCGGGACCCCAGGTCGCGACCGGGATGACCGGGGCGCCGGTGGCCAGCGCCAGCCGGGCCACGCCGGTCTTGCCGCGCATCGGCCACAGCCCGGGTTCCTTGGTGGTGGTGCCCTCGGGGTAGATCACCACGGCGGCCCCGGAGCGCACCGCGGCCACGGCCGCGTCCAGGGCCTTGACCGCGTCGGCGGTGCCCCGGTGCACCGGGATCTGCTTGCACCAGTGCAGGATCCGGCCGGCCAGCGGGATGCGGAAGACGCTCTCCTTGCCCAGGAACTGCGGCCAGCGGCCGGAGTCGTAGACGTAGTGCGCGGTGGTGAACGGGTCGGCGTGCGACACGTGGTTGACCGCGAGGATGACCCCGCCCTCGGCCGGGATGTGCTCCCACCCGCGCCAGTCCCGCCTGGTCAGCGCGATCATCGGTGGCTTGACCAAGCACACCGCGAACCGCTGCCAGAAGCCCAGCCTGCGCCGCGCCAACGAAGCCTCCCTGTCCTCCACCCGTACGCCTGCCCGCGCCAGGGTGTCCGCTAACCCGACCCGGTCCGCCGCCACGCCCGGGTGCCCGCGACGGCCCACCCGCCACTGCCGTGACGTGCCGGTGTGTCGTCCACGTTCAGCGCATCATGCCATGTCCGGCCGGCCGGCCACCTCAGCCGCCGGAGGCCGCCGCACGGCCGACCGCGCGGGCGGGCTGCCAGAATGGCCGAGTGTACGCACCACGAGTCACCCTGCTGGTGCCGCTGAAGCCGCTGGCCGAGGCGAAGAGCCGGCTGCGCGGCGCCGTGCCCGACCACGAGGATCTGGTGCTGGCGCTGGCCCGCGCCACCGTCCGCGCCGCGCTCGCGGCCGACGGCGTGGCCGGGGTGCTGGTGGTGACCCGCGATCCGGTGGCGGCCGCGGCGCTGCGCGAGTGTGGCGCGGGCATCGCCGACGACGACGGCCGCGACCTCAACGACGCGCTGCGGCGGGCCGCTGCGGCCGTCGAGGGGCCGGTGGCCGCGCTGCCCGCCGACCTGCCGGCGCTGCGCCCGGTGGAGCTGGCGCAGGCGCTGGCCGCGGCGCGGGGGCGGCGGGCGTTCGTGCCCGACGCCGACGGTGTCGGCACGGTGCTGCTGGTGGCCGCCCCCGGTGCGGCGCTGGATCCCCGGTTCGGCACCGCCTCGGCCGCCGCGCACGAGCGGACGGGCGCGATCCGGCTGGCCGGGCGGTGGCCGACGCTGCGCCGCGACGTGGACACGGCCGACGACCTCGCCGTGGTGCGCGGCTGGGGGCTGCTGCGCGCCGCCGCGACCGCGTAGCGTGAACGCCATGCAGGGCACCGTCGCCACGTTCGACCCCGACACCCGTACCGGATCGCTGCTGCTCGACGACGGCACGCCGGTCGCCTTCGACCGCGCCGCGTTCGACGCCTCCGGGCTGCGGCTGCTGCGCCTGGGCCAGCGGGTGCGGCTGGAGTACGGCGACGGCGGCGAGCTGCGCCGGATAGCCATTCCGACGATGCCCTGACGGCCCGTTCGCCGACGGCTGCCGGCCATGGCGGGGCACCGCCGAGTTCATCTCCTGTTCATGCGGATGGGGCAAGAATGAGTGGGTGAGCGCTGCCCCGCGACGACCCCGCAAGAAGTCCGGCTCGCACCCGACGCCGGCCTCTAACCAGCCGCCCGCCGACAGCGCCGTCGTGCCGGAGAAACTCGACCAGCAGGCCACCGGCGACGCCGCCGTGGACGCGGTGCCCGACCCGGTCGCCATCGCGCCGGACCCCGCCGCGTCACCGCCGGACACCGTGCCGACACCGGACGCCGCGGTGGCGCCGCAGACCGTGCCCCAGCTGGACACGGTGGTGCCGCCGGACGCCGCGAACCCGCAGCTCACCACACCGGCACCGGACTCGGCGCCGCGGGCCGACCGGCCGGAGGAGCGTGCCGAGCGCCTGCTCGCGCCGGTCCGGGTGACCGTGGTGCCCGAGTTCGCCAGCACCGCCCGGACCGAGCTGCCCGAGGACCGCTACTTCAACCGCGAGCTCTCCTGGCTCGACTTCAACGCCCGCGTGCTGGCGCTGGCGGAGGATCCGCGGGTGCCGCTGCTGGAGCGGGCCAAGTTCATGTCGATCTTCGCCAGCAACCTGGACGAGTTCTTCATGGTGCGCATCGCCGGCCTGCGCCGGCGGCTGGAGACCGGCCTGCCCACCCGCGGCGCCGACCGGCTGCCGCCCCGCGCGCAGATGGAGCTGGTCGCCGAGCGCACCGCCGAGCTGGTCGCCGACCACGCCGCAGAGTTCACCAAGGTGATCCGCCCGGCCCTGGCGAAGGCCGGCATCAACGTCCTGAGCTGGGCCGACCTGGAGCACGGCGAGCGCGAGCAGATGCGGGTCTACTTCCGCGAGCACATCTTCCCGGTGCTGACGCCGCTGGCGTTCGATCCCGCGCACCCGTTCCCGTACATCTCCGGGCTCTCGCTGAACCTGGCCGCGGTGGTGCGCGAGCCGGAGACCGGCCACGAGCTGTTCGCCCGGGTGAAGGTGCCCAACAACGTGCCGCGCTTCGTACGCATCGACCCGGTGCTGCGCGGCGGCGCGGACGGCCGCGACAGCTACCGCTTCCTGCCGGTCGAGGACCTCATCGCCAACGAGCTGGGACAGCTGTTCTCCGGCATGGAGGTGGTGGAGCGGCACGTCTTCCGGGTCACCCGCAACGCCGACTTCGAGATCGAGGAGGACCGCGACGAGGACCTGCTCCAGGCGATGGAGCGGGAGCTGATGCGCCGCCGGTTCGGCCCGCCGGTGCGGCTGGAGGTCGCCGCGGACATCTCCGACCGGGTGCTGGCGACCCTGGTCACCGAGCTGGAGGTCGACTCCCGCGACGTGCTGCGGGTGCCGGGCCTGCTCGACCTGTCCGGGCTGATGCAGCTCTACGGCATCGACCGGCCGGATCTCAAGGACGCGCCGTTCGTGCCCGCGACCCACCCGCGGCTGCGCGAGGGCGAGTCGTCGCGCAGCGTCTTCAACATCCTGCGCGACGGCGACATCCTGGTGCACCACCCGTACCACTCCTTCTCCACCAGCGTGCAGCGCTTCATCGAGCACGCGGCGGCGGACCCGCACGTGCTGGCCATCAAGCAGACGCTGTACCGCACCTCGGGCGACTCGCCGATCGTGGACGCGCTGGTCGCCGCGGCCGAGGCGGGCAAGCAGGTGGTGGTGCTGGTGGAGGTGAAGGCCCGCTTCGACGAGAAGGCCAACATCGGCTGGGCGCGCACGCTGGAGAAGTCGGGCTGCCACGTGGTCTACGGGCTGATCGGCCTCAAGACCCACTGCAAGACCGCGCTGGTGGTACGCGAGGAGGGCGGCCAGATCCGGCGCTACTGCCACATCGGCACCGGCAACTACCACCCGAAGACCGCCCGGCTCTACGAGGACTTCGGCCTGCTCACCGCCGATCCCGAGGTCGGCGCCGACCTGACCGACCTGTTCAACACGCTCACCGGCTACAGCCGCCAGACGGCGTACCGGCGGCTGATGGTGGCGCCGCACGGCATCCGCCGGGGCATCATCGAGCGCATCGAGCGGGAGGCCGAGTTCGCCCGGGCGGGCCGGCCCGCACTGGTGCAGATCAAGGCGAACGCGCTCGTCGACGAGCAGATCATCGACGCGCTCTACCGCGCATCGCAGGCGGGGGTACGCATCGACCTGCTGATCCGCGGCATGTGCGCGCTGCGGCCGGGCGTGCCGGGCCTGTCGGACAACATCCGGGTCCGCTCGATCCTGGGCCGCTTCCTGGAGCACTCGCGGCTGTTCCGGTTCGGCAACGGTGACGTGGCTGCGGGCCGGGGGCGGGCCGAGTTCTGGATCGGGTCGGCCGACATGATGCACCGCAACCTCGACCGCCGGGTCGAGGCGCTGATCCAGGTGACCGACGCGGCCGCCCGGACGGAGCTGGCCGAGCTGCTCACCGCGTCGATGTCGGACCGGACCGAGGCGTTCGACCTCAACCCGGACGGCTCCTGGACCCGGCACATCTCCACTTCGGAACACCACCGCAACGATCTGCAGGCCGCCCTGCTGGAGCGGGTGCTGAAGCGGTGAGCCCGCGGGAGGAGCGAAGGTACGACGTCGTGTCCTCCTTCGTCCTGCCGCGGCTGGACCCGCCCGGGGTGCACGCCCTGCCCCGGCCCGAGGTGTCGGCGACCGCGACCTACCTGGACACCGCCGACCTGCGGCTGGCCCGGGCGGGAGCCTGGCTGCGGCACCGGACCGGGGACGAGCCGCCCTGGACGGTGCGGCTGCCGCGGACAGCGGAGCGGACCGTGGTGCCCGGGACCCGGCAGGAGATCTCCCGGCCCGGCGGACCCGGCTGCCCGCCTGAGGAGCTGGTGTGGCTGGTCGCGACGCTGACCCGGGGCTCCTCGCTGGCCCCGGTGGCCGTGGTGCGCACCGTGCGGCGAGGGCTGGACCTGGTCGGCGCCGACGGCGTGCCGCTGGCCCGGGTATCCGACGACACGGCGCAGGTGCAGGTGCCGATGCGGGGCACGCCGGGCCGGGCGTTCCGGGAGATCCTGGTCGAACGGCTGGCGGGAGCGCCGAAGCTGCTGGCGGGAGTGCCCGAGCCACCGGCGGAAGCGCCGGAGATCCAGGCGGGAGTGCCGGAGATCCAGGCGGGAGTGCCGGAGCTGCTGTCCGCTGTGGAGGAGCGCCTGCTGGCGGCCGGGGCCCGGCACGGCGGCCTGCTGAGCGAGCGCGTGCGGGCGCTGGGGGCCACGGCGGCGTACCCGCCGGACGCGCTGCCCCCGGCCCCGCGCCTGCCCGCGACGGCGCGCGCCGCGGACGTGGTCATCGACGCGGTGCGGGCCGGGGTGGCTCGGGTCCTGGCGCACGACCCCCTGGTGCGGCTGGACGAGCCGCTGCCCGACGGTGACACGGCCGTGCACCAGATGCGGGTGGGCTGCCGGCGGCTGCGCTCTGACCTGCGCACGTTCGCGAAGCTGGTGGACCCGCGCTGGGCGCGGCCGCTGCGGGCGGAGCTGCGCTGGCTGGCGGACCGGCTGGCCGCCCCCCGCGACGCCGAGGTGCTGCGCGAACGCCTGCACCTGACCGCCGCAGCGGACCCGCCACTCGACGGCGCCGAGCTGGCCCACCTGGACACGATCCTCGCCGCCCGCCGCGACGAGGCCTACCGCGCGCTCCAGGAGGCCCTGCGTACGCGGCGCTACCTGGTGCTGGTGCAGCGGCTCACCACCGCCACCCGCCGCGTCCCGCTCACCGCCGCCGCGGGCGACCCGGCCGGGGCGGCCCTGCCCCGGCTGGTCGGCAAGCCCTGGCGGCGGCTGGTGCGCGGCGGCAAGGGCGTCCCGGGCGCGGGCCGGCTGGCCCCGGACGCGCCCGATGTGGACTGGCACCAGGTCCGCATCCACGCCAAGCGCGCCCGGTACGCCGCCGAGGCGGCCCAGGCCGCCGGCGACCCGCGGCTCGCCCGGCTCGCCCGTGCCCTGGCCAAGCTGCAGAACCTGCTCGGCGAGCACACCGACGCGGCCCTGGCCGCCGGCACCTGGCTGTCGCTGGCCGCGGCGCACCCCGACCTGGCCGAGACCTGCACCCGCCTGGCCGAGCGGGATCGCGCGGCGGCCACCGCGGTCCGCGCCGCCTACCCCGCCCGCTGGCACAAGACCGAAAGGAAAAGCACCTTCTTGACGCGCCAGTTATGAGAAAGCGCCCTCCCCGCACGCTGCGAACTGCGCGGTCGCCGGGCCGCCGTACCGACAAAGAAACGACTCCGCCCGTGCCGTCGGAAACGGCACGGGCGGAGCTTTGACCCTGAAGGGATATGGACGCCGGTCAGCGTTTGGCGGCCTTCTTGGCGGGAGCCTTCTTCGCCGTCGTCGCCTTGGCGGTCACGGTCTTCTTGGCCGCGGTGGTCTTCGCCGCCGCGGTCTTCTTGGCCGGGGCCGCCTTGGTCGCGGTCGCCTTGGTCGCGGTCTTCTTCGCCGCGGTGGCCTTGGCGGTGGTCGCCTTGGCGGTGCTCTTGGTCGCCGTCTTCTTGGCCGGGGCCGTCTTGGACGCGGCCGTGGCCTTGCTCGCGGCCGGGCGGGTGGACGCCGACGTCGTCTTCTTGGCGGCGGTCTTCTTGGCCGGAGCGGCGACCTTGCCGACGGCCACGGTCTCCTTGAATCCGGCGCCGGGCCGGAAGGCCGGGACCGACGTCTTCTTCACCTTGACCGCCTCGCCGGTGCGCGGGTTGCGCGCCATCCGAGCGGCCCGGGCCCGCTTCTCGAAGACACCGAAGCCGGTCAGCGAGACCTTGTCGCCCTTGGTGACCGCGTTCTGGATCTCGGTCAGCGTGGCCTCGAGGACGGCCGCGGCGGTCTTCTTGTCGACCACCTGCGGGTGGGCGGCGATCGCGTCGATCAGCTCAGTCTTGTTCACGGATTCCTCCCGTATGGTGCTACTGGACTCATAACAGTCATTCTGTGCGCACAGTAGGCCCAACGTCAGCAATATGCCAACAGGAGGGTGAAAAACCACCTATGTGTCGCAAAGAAAAAACGCCCCCATCCGGTTAACCGGATGGGGGCGATAACGTTGCTGTCGCGCTTCGGCACCTAGCCGACAAGCACTCCGAAAGCGGGACGGCGGCTTTCGAACTCGGCGATCGCATCCGCGTGGCGCAGCGTCAAACCGATGTCGTCCAAGCCTTCCAGCAGCCGCCAGCGGCTGAAGTCGTCCAGCGCGAAGGCCCAGGTGTGACCGCCGGCGCGCACCTCACGGGCGACCAGGTCGACCTCCACGGCGGTGGCCGGGTCGGCCTCGACCAGGTCCCACAAGGTCTCCACGGCCGCCTGCGGCAGCTCGACCGTCAGCAGGCCCTGCTTGAGGGAGTTGCCGCGGAAGATGTCGCCGTAACGGGGCGAGACGACGACCCGGAAGCCGTAGTCGTGCAGGGCCCAGACCGCGTGCTCCCGCGAGGAGCCGGTGCCGAACTCCGGACCGGCGACCAGCACCGAGGCCCCGGCGTAGGCCGGGTTGTTCAGCACGAACGACGGGTCCTCGCGCCAGGCGCTGAACAGCCCGTCCTCGAAGCCGGTGCGGGTCACCCGCTTCAGGTACACCGCCGGGATGATCTGGTCGGTGTCCACGTTGGAACGCCGCAGCGGCACCGCGGTGCCGGTGTGAACGGTGAACTTCTCCATTTCGATCTACCTCAGGTTCAGCGGGCGCCGACGGCGTCCAGGTCGGCGGGAGCGGACAGGTGGCCGGTCACGGCGGTCGCGGCGGCCACCGCCGGCGACACCAGGTGGGTGCGGCCGCCCTTGCCCTGCCGCCCCTCGAAGTTGCGGTTGGACGTGGAGGCCGAACGCTGTCCGGGCTTGAGCGTGTCCGGGTTCATGCCCAGGCACATCGAGCAGCCCGCGAAGCGCCACTCGGCGCCGGCCGCGGTGAACACCTCGTGCAGGCCCTCCTGCTCGGCCTGCTCGCGCACCGCGGCGGAACCGGGCACCACCAGCATGCGTACGCCGTCGGCGACCTTGCGCCCGCGCAGCACCTCGGCCGCGGTGCGCAGGTCCTCCAGCCGCCCGTTGGTGCACGAGCCGACGAAGACCACGTCCACGGCCACGTCGCGCAGGGCGGTGCCGGGCGTGAGGTCCATGTACTCCACGGCGCGGCGGGCGGCGGCGCGCTCGGACTCGGAGGGGAACGACTCCGGGTCCGGCACCACGCCGTCCAGCGAGGCGCCCTGGCCGGGGTTGGTGCCCCAGGTGACGAACGGCGTCAGCGCGCTCGCGTCGAGGAACACCTCCTTGTCGAAGACGGCGCCCTCGTCGGTCGGCAGGGTCTTCCAGTAAGCCACCGCGTCGTCCCAGGCCTGGCCCTGCGGCGCGAACGTGCGGCCCTTGAGCCAGGCGAACGTGGTCTCGTCGGGCGCGATCAGGCCGGCCTTGGCGCCCCACTCGATGGACATGTTGGAGACGGTCATCCGCCCCTCCATGCTCAGCTTCTCGATCGCGGGCCCGCGGTACTCCACCACGTAACCGCGGCCGCCGCCGGTGCCCTCCTGGGTGATCAGGGCCAGGATCAGGTCCTTGGCGGAGACGCCGGGCGGCAGCTCGCCGGTGACGGTGACGGCCATCTGCTTGGGCAGGCCCTGCGGCAGCGTCTGGGTGGCCAGCACGTGCTCCACCTCGGAGGTGCCGATGCCGAACGCCAGCGCGCCGAACGCGCCGTGCGTCGAGGTGTGCGAGTCGCCGCAGACGATGGTCATGCCCGGCTGGGTCAGGCCCTGCTGCGGCCCCATCACGTGGACGACGCCCTGCTGCGGGTCGCCCAGCGGGTGCAGCTTCACGCCGAAGTCCGCGCAGTTCTTGCGCAGCGTCTCGATCTGCGTGCGCGACACCGGGTCGGCGATGGTCAGCAGGTTGTCGGTCGGCGTGTTGTGGTCCTCGGTCGCGATCGTCAGATCCGGCCGGCGCACGGGCCGCCCGGCCAGGCGCAGGCCGTCGAACGCCTGCGGGCTGGTCACCTCATGCAGCAGATGAAGATCGATATACAGGAGGTCCGGTTCGCCTTCCGCTCGGCGTACCACATGTGCGTCCCAGACCTTCTGGGCAAGGGTCCTGCTCATTGGGCTGCTCCCACCATCTGGACATCCCGCATCTTGGGAGGTATGTTTCGGTCTGTGGGACACAGTATGTCTGGCGTGGGCGTCCTTGACAAGGCGGTCGTGATCCTTGCGGCGTGTGTCGACGGCGCCAGCCTCGCGGAACTCGTCGATCGCACCAAGCTGCCGAGAGCAACGGCGCACCGGCTGGCGCAAGCGCTGGAGATTCATCGGATGCTGGTACGGGACACGCAGGGACGCTGGCGTCCCGGTCCCCGCCTGGGCGAGCTCGCCAACGCGGCCCCCGACGTCCTGCTGACAGCGGCAGAGCCGCTGCTGTCCGCATTGCGGGACGCCACCGGCGAGAGCGCGCAACTCTACCTCCGCAGAGCCGACGAACGTCTCTGTGTGGCCGCTGCCGAGCGGGCCAGCGGCCTGCGCGACACCGTTCCCGTCGGCGCGATCCTGCCGATGACGGCGGGATCCGCGGCGCAGATCCTCCTCGCGTGGGAGCCCCCGGAGGCGGTCATGCCGCTGCTGCCGCGCTGCAAGTTCACCGGCCGCACGCTGGCCGAGGTGCGCCGGCGCGGCTGGGCCCAGTCGGTCGCCGAGCGCGAGGCGGGCGTGGCGTCGGTCAGCGCCCCCGTGCGCGACCGCACCGGCCGGGTCATCGCCGCGATCAGCGTCTCCGGGCCCATAGAGCGGCTCGGCAGGCGACCCGGCGACCGTCACGCGATGGCGGTGGTACGCGCCGGTCAGCGGCTCTCCGGCCTCTGAACGGTCGATCCTCGCTCCGCTGAAGCGCCGTCGCGCATGGCCCCTACCATGAGCGCCGATCTTCAACGGGGAAAGGAACCCTCATGGCAGACCCCCAGGCGCCGGTGGACGATCCGTCCACCGGCGCCGCCGTGTCCGCGCCGCCCGCGCCCGAGGCCGTCATCTCGCTCGACCGCGACCCGCTGGCCGAGGCGCCCCCCGCGCCCGCCCGCCGCCGGCTCCCGGTGGTCATCGCCTCCGTCGTCGCGGTCGTGCTGCTGCTCGGCGTCGGCGCGTACGCCGTCTACCGCTTCGCCTTCGGCGACGGGCGGCGCGCCGAGCAGCTCACCCCCGCCTCGGTCGCCCTGTTCGCCACGATCGACCTGGACACCGGGCTGGAACAGCAGCTGAAGCTGTTCCGGCTGGCGCAGCGGGCGCCGCAGGACTCCGGCGACGGCGCCGAGCAGCGCGACAAGGCGCTCGGCGAGCTGCTGAAGGGCCTCGGCCGCAACGGCGTCGACGTCGACCGCGACCTGCTGAGCTGGCTCGGGCACCGGGTCGGCGCCGCCCTCTGGCTCGACGGCGGCGAAGCGTACGTCCTGCTCACCGCCGCCAGCACGGACAGCGGCAAGGCGGGCACCGGCCTCACCCGGGTGCGCGACGCCATCAAGGACGCCAGCGTCGGCTTCGTGGCCCGCGACGGGGTCGTCCTGGTCGCGATCGGCGAGAAGGACGGCCAGCGGGCCGCCGACCGTGCCTTCGCCGAGGCCCAGCGGGCGCCGCTGGCCGACGCCGCGCCGTTCGCCGCCGACCGGGCCTGGCTGGAGGGCGACCAGCTCGCGGTGGTCTGGGCCGACCTGCCCCGCTA
Source organism: Catellatospora sp. NPDC049609 (assembly GCF_040675365.1). NCBI lineage: Bacteria > Bacillati > Actinomycetota > Actinomycetes > Micromonosporales > Micromonosporaceae > Catellatospora > Catellatospora sp. NPDC049609. The sequence continues at coordinate 12,693 of NZ_JBFAOU010000194.1, forward strand.
CCGGGAGCTCACCGTCGCCGGCCTGCGCGCCGGGCTGACCGAGGCCGAGCAGCGGGCGCTCGCGGACGTCCCCGAGGCGCAAGGCCGCTTCATCGCGGGCGTACGCGCCACCGAGCACGGCCTGGAGGCGCGCTACCGCACGTTCGGTGCCCAGAGCCAGGCTCCGGCCCTGCACGACGCCGTCGCGAAGCTGGGCGCCCTGCCCGGCGACGCGCACGTGGGCGTGGTGGCGCAGCTGCCGAAGGGCCTGGCCGAGCAGGCGGTCGTCCCGACCTCGCCGTACAGCGGGATCCTCAGCCTGGTCATGGCACAGGCGATGTTCGGCGCGATCGACGCCGACGACCTCGCCGAGGACGTCGACCTGTCCGCGCTCGGCGAGCCGGGCACCGCGACCGAGACCGGCCCGCCGGCGGAGCCGGACCTCACCGCGGCCGAGCAGCGGGAGCTGGAAGCCCTGATGGCCAAGGACCTCGAGAAGCTCACCGACGCCGAGCGCAGGCGCGCCGAGAAGCTGATGGACCTGCCCGCGGGCGCGCTGTCCGACCTGGGCGAGCTGAGCGAGCCGGGTGGGCCCGGGGAGCTGACCGACCCGTTCGGCATGTTCGCGGCGCTCGACGGCGCCACGGTGAGCGTGGCCGCCCGCCTGGGGCAGGGGCAGGACCCGGCGTTCCGGATCACCGCCGACGCGCGCGACGCCGCGGGCGCGCAGCAGCTCGCGAAGCTGTTCGGCGACGGACTGGCCGCCAAGGGCTCCGGCCTGAACACGGTGACCGACGGCACTGTGGTCACCGCCACCACCGACGGGTACGCGGCGGGCACCGGCACGCTGGCCGACCGGCCCGCCTTCCGCGAGGCCACCGCCGACGCCCCGGCCGGCACGGACCTCGCGGTCTACGTCGACCTGGCGGGCCTGCTGCCGCCGGCGGAGCGCGACCGCCTGCCCTTCGAGACCGTGGTGGTGCTGCAGGGCAGCGAGGGCGGCGACCAGACCGGCATCGTCCGCCTGCTCCTGCGCTGACCCCCGCTGTCGGCGGACGCGTTTTGCCATAGACGTTGGCCTATCTGAATGAATCCGATCACCGAAAAGTCATCCAGATAGGCCAACGTCGATCAGGTCACCCGGCCGGGAACCGCCGCCGCGGCCGGCGGCCGGGACGAGCGCTCGATGAGCTGCTCAGAAGGAGCCGCCGCCGCCACCGGGATTATGGGTCCCGTCGGGGTGTACGGAGTAGGGGTTAAGGGTCTTGTCCTCCGGATAGCCCCGGTAGACGTCCCGGGAAGGGTCGAGCTTGCTGCGGCTGCGGCTGCGCCGGGCCACCACGAACAGCATCACGGCGATCAGTGCCACGGTGACGACGAGCAGCCCTACCACGAACTCCATGGCCGGAGGGTAGGGCAGCCGGGCCACTCACGCCGCCCCGCAGGACTCGGCGAACAGTGCCGTACAACGGCAGAAGCGGGGGGGGGGTTGTCGGGGGGGGGTGGGTAAAAGTTTGCCCCCACGGGGTAGTACCCCACCAAACCCCGGGGGATGGGGGGGGGCGATTGGCCGCCAAGAACGGTATAGGGAT
>NZ_JBFAOU010000195.1:0-13984 GCF_040675365.1 Catellatospora sp. NPDC049609
GGCGAACTTGGTGGCGCCGTACATGCCGACGCCGGGCGCGGTGGCGAAGCCGCCGACCGAGCCGATGTTCAGGACGTGCCCGCCACGCTGCGCGCGCAGCACCGGCAGCGTCGCCCGGAGGGTGTTGAGCACACCGAAGACGTTGACGTCGAACAGCGCGCGGGCAGCCTCGTCAGACACCTCCTCGACCGCGCCGACCAGGCCGTACCCGGCGTTGTTGACGACGACGTCGATGCGGCCGAACCGGCGCACGGCCGCGCCGGCCGCGTCCTGCAGCCGCATGCTGGACCGTCACTCCACTCTGAAGCCCGCCCAAATCGGATTCATCCGACCGGACTACCGGCTCCGTGCCTGGGCTTACGTGATCATCTTCGGGACCGGGTTCCACGTCACCGACCCGCCGATCGCCGACCACCTGCGCGGCCGCGACGGCCACACCCTCGCCGAATGCTGGAACGGCAGCCCACACAATAGCGCTCTAAAATCTCCGCCCGCGCCGGACAAACCCCGGCGCGAGTCGTATCCCGGAACGCGCCGAAAGGGCGCGGGAGCCTGTTCGCTCCCGCGCCCTTACCCGTCAGCGTGCCCCTCGGCCGGCCGTCACGCAGCCTTCACGAAGTACTGTGCGGCCGATCCATTACAATCCCAGATCTGCAGTCGCGCGCCGTCCGCTGTCGAGCCTCCCGGGGAGTCCAGGCACTTGTTGGAGTTCGGGTTGCGCAACCGGTTACCTTCCTGGACCCAGTTCTGTGCGCCGCTGCCGTTGCAGTCCCAGAGCTGCACCTGCGTGCCGTTGGCCGTACCCGCGCCGTTGACGTCGAGGCACCGGCCCAGCGTCCGCAGGGTCTGGCCGTCCCGGCTCCACTGCTGGTCCCGCGAAACAGCAGACCCCTGGCACGTCCACAGCTGCACGGCCGCGCCATTGCCGCCCGTGTCGTTTCCGGCCACGTCCACGCATTTGCCGCCCGGCCCGTTGATCTGCGTCGCAGGTCCGCCCGTGCCCCCGCCGTCCTGGTAGTAGCGCACGTAGTCGATCAATGCGGTGAGCGGGAACTGGCTCTGCACGGGGTTCTGTCCGGGGTAGGTGCCGCCCAGCGCCAGGTTGAAGATGAGGTGGAACGGCTTGCGGAACTCCTCCAAGGTCGCCGGTGTCGTGTCGATCACGTGCGTCTGCGTACCGTCGATGTACCAGCGGATCTGCGTGGCCGTCCACTCGATCGCATAGACGTGGAAGGCCGCGGCGTTGTTGACGGCGGGGTTCGCGACGTAGTTGGCGTTCTGACCCGCTGTCCATGGGAACACGCCGGTCCGCACATCCCAGAAGATGTTGTTCGTGACGGTCGCGTTCGCGTTCGCGTGTTCCATGATGTCGACCTCGCCGCAACTGGCCCAGTTGGTGGGCAGGCGGTCGTAGTAGGTCTGCGCCGGGTTGTAGGCGCTCGTGGACGTCTCGTCGCACGAGTCGCCGAGCATCCAGAAGGCCGGCCACGAGCCGGTGGCGGTGGGGAGCGCCATGCGCGCCTCGATACGGCCGTACTGGAAGGACCTCTTCGTGTCCGTCGTCATGCGGCACGACGTCTGGTAGAAGTTGCGGCCGTTGACCGTGATGGGCGTCGTGAGCCAGTTGGCGCGCATCACGAGGTTGCCGCCGGACTGCGTGCAGTTCTCGGGGCGGTACCACTCCCATTCGCCGTTGCCCCAGCCGTCGAAAGTATTGAGGCCGGGGTTGAGGCCGTTGCCGACGTTGTAGTTCCAGTTGGCGCTGCTGGGCGCGCCGGACCCGTTGAATTCGTCGGCCCACACGAGGTTCCACGCGGCGTGTGCGGGCTGCTGCTGGACGACCGTGCTGCCGACGAGTGCAGTGACGGCCGCGGTGAAGAGGATCATGAGGCGCCGGCCGCGCGACACCGCTCGGTTCACAGCGCGGCCACGGGCCAGGGGTGCGCGTTCTTGTTGAATCTCCACAGCGAATGTGCCCTTCTCGAGCAGGGGCGGAGGTCGTGCGATCGGCGGAAGTGCCTGTTCGAGTCCCTCCACGGATGTGAGAGCGCTCTCACATGGTGGTTGACTGCAAACCTTGTTGTCAATAAACCGGGCATGCCAGAGCAACGAACTCGCGCAAGAGGCGACAAACACGAACGATGCGAGGCGGCCGCACTGCGCGATCCTCATCGCGGGTTCGAGGGTGTCGTGACGTGATCGGCGAACCACAGCGCGCGTTCTACGACAACCAGTTCGGCTTGACGTTCCCGCTCTCGAGCACTACGACGTGACTCCTGCCTTTGCAGGCTTCGGAGCCTCCACCTCACCCGGGGCGCTTCAGGAAGATCGACAGGTGACCTTGTGAAGGGGCTAACTGGTCGGTTCCATGCCATCGTCTTGGACACGCATCCACACAGAGGTGACGTGCAGCATGTCCCATCCGTACCAGTAGGCACCGTCGTCGGTGCACTCGCACATGTACGCGTCCTCAGTGCCGAATAGACCCTCCTCGTGGTCGAAGAGCTCCTGGAATGCGGCAAGCAGCGGCGCGGGCAAGCGGCGGCGCGACCGAGGCGACCGCCCAGGCGGGCAGCGTGAGGTCGATGTCGAGAACGCCGTCGTCGCCGACGGTCAGCGTGCTGCGGTGGAGGCCGTCGGCGACGTGGCGCAGCTCGGCGGTCTGTTCCCGCGTGATGTTGAGCGGGGCGCCCATCTGGTACCAGGCCTCGGCGACGTTCCCGTGCTCCCAGTCGAGGATCTCCACGGTGAGCTCGGTGCCCGGGCGCAGTCCCTCGACCCGGTGCCGGACGCGGCGCCCGGGGCCCATCTCGGCGAGGGCTCGCGTCTCGGCGTAGCCGTTGCGGGACGCGAGCCCCGTCGTGCCCATATCGGCGGGGTAGTTGTAGAAGATGGCCGACACGTCACCCGTCGCGGACGAGCGGGTGATGGCGCCGTCGGGCAGCTCGGCCAGGAGGCGGTCACCGAGGCGGTGGAGCATGGCCATCGCGTGGAACGTCGGCTTGTGCAGGCCGTTCTCGTTGACGAACCCGAAGCCTCCGTGGAAGGGGCCGATGCCGCCGCCGCCCTCCTCGAACACGTCGGTGAAGGTCCAGTAGGAGATCGAGTCGGCCAGCGGCGCGCCCTTGAGGAGCGCCCGGACGATGTACGCGGCGGCGAAGAGCGTGTCGTGGATCGCGTCGCGGCTCGACGGCGAGGTCGACCACTCGGTGATGTGCAGCTCGGCATCCGGGTACGGGCTGTTCTCGATGATCGTGCGCAGGACCTGCAGGTCGACGTACGTGGCGTCCTTCTGGCGCGTGATCGCTTTGAGGTTGCCCAGGGAGTCCGCCGCGTAGTCGGTCGGATACAGGTGGGTGGAGAGGAAGTCGATCGGCAGCCCGCGCTGCGCGCAGTACTCGATCAGCTCGTGGATCCACACCGGCTGCCAGTCGAGCTCGTCGGGGTCGGTGGCCACCGCGGTCTCGACCTCGAGCGACGGGTCGTGGGTCTCTCCGGAGTAACGGGCGTCGGGGACGAACACGCTCGTCGACGGGCCGCCGACCCGCAGCCGGGGGTCGATGGCTTTGATCGCGCGCGCCGTGGCCTCGTATAGCTCGAAGTACTCGGTGCGCGTCCCGGTCCAGAAGTTGGGCACGAGGTTCGGCTCGTTCCACACCTCGAACGGCCACTGCCGCACCTCGTCGATGCCGTACCGCTCGATCCAGTGCCGCACGGTGGCGTCGACCAGCGCGACCCATTGGCCCATCTCCTTGGGCGGGCTGCAGTGCGCCTTCCACCAGAACAGCGTCTCGGTCTGGGTGGCGAGCTCGCGCGGCATGAACCCGAGCTCCACGAACGGGCGGGCGCCCGCGTCGAGGATTGCGTCGAACACCTTGTCGACATATGCGAACGTGTAGACCGGCTCGGGCAGCGGCTGGTTCGGGCCGAAGCCGCCGCCGTCGTCCGTCCGGTAGACGAACATGTCGTCGTGGAACAGGCCGTGGAAGCGCACGTGCCGGGCGCCCAGCACCTGGACGGCCTCGCGGAAGTGCGCCTGCCAGTCCGCCCGCAACGCCTCATTCGCGCGGCCGGCACCGACGCACTCGTTCCACACATGATGCAGCCGCACCTCGGCGGGTTCCTGCCCGTCGATCAGCAGGGCTGACGTCGCCTGCTCAGTCAAGAACAGCTCCTTCGCTCCGTCGGTGAGTAGGGCTGGCGAGCCCGGTGGGATCGCTGACACGGAACCAGTCCACGTCGACGTAGCCTCCGGGCTCGACAGTGGCGTAGTTGAAGAGGGCGAACCGGTACCCGGTGAAGTGCGCGAGGTCGTATTGCATCCGCAGGGTGTCGCCCAGCCACGTCCAGTTGCTGCCGTCGTACGAGTACGCGAACGACGCCGTATCGACGGCATCCCGGAAGTCGACGTCAGCGCGCAGGTGGACGACGTCCGCCCGCAGCGGCACCGGTGCGCTGGTGAAGGCGAGGACGCCGTCGCCGCCCGCCCGGCGCATCACCAGGCTCTTGGTCCCGCCCTCCATCGTCACGGCGATGTATCCGTACTTGCGCTGGTAGGCGGAGATGCCTGCGACGTCCCCGTCCTTCATGTGCGAGACGTCCAGCGAGATGGCGCCGGAGCTCGCGGGTCCGAGCGTGCGTTGGGTGAGCGTGTTGCGCGCATCGAGGATGCTCGACGCGACGCTGCCCGTGGTCAGCCGCAGGTGTCCGGGCCGCTCGGTGAGCGACCAGAACCGGTTGTCCGGGTTGTGGTTCCACTGCCACTGGAGCCCCAGGTCCGACCCGTTCCATGCGTTCTCGGCGGACTCTGCCAGGAGGTCCGCGTTGGCCGTGTTCCAGTGGCCCGCGCGCTCGAGGAGGTTGTCGAAGTCGTCCGAGGCGACGACGGCGGCCCCGTCACCGGCCGTCCGTGCGGCCGCCGCGGGCGCTTGCGGATGGAGAGCGAACACCGGCCACCCGTCGTCGTCCCAGGTCACGCCAATGAGCTGAGGCGCACGACCCAGCGGGCCCTCGTCCTGGAACAGCATGGCGTACCACTGTCCGTCGGATGTCTGGACGACTCCTCCCTGGGCGACGCCGGTTCCGGGTCGGCCCCCGACCGTCACGGCCTGGCTGAGCACGACCCGGCCCTCCCACACGCCGCCGGCCGACTGCGGCGTCAGCGACGTCGACCGCCACAGCACCTCCTGGCGGATGCCACCCGACGGCCACTCGATCATGAAGACGTAGTAGTAGTCCCCGATCTTGTACGCGTGCGCGCCCTCGGCGTTCAGTCCGCTGGTCTGGTCGACGTTGGCGTCCTCGACGAGCCGGGTCGCCGGGCCGTCCCAGGCAAGGGTCCCGTCGTCGTGCCGCCGCAGCCTGCGCAGGTCGATCGACCCGCCACCGTACACAAGCCAGACGTCGTCGCCGTCGAACAGCAGCGACTGATCGTGGGCGTACCCGTCGAGCACCGACCTGGTCCACGGCCCGTGCTCGATGGTGGGAGTCGAGTAGACGTACGTCTGCTGCGTGGTGAGGCTGCCGACCGACACGTAGTAGGTCCCGTCATGGAACCTGATGCTCGCTGCCCAGCTGCCCTGGCCGTACGCGTCCTGGCCGTTACGCAGCGCCAGCGCGTCCGTGTCGTCGAGGATCGCCGCGGTGTACCCGGCGATGGACCAGTGCACCAGGTCGCCCGAGCGCATGATCGGGACGCTCGGCGCGAAGTACATGGTCGTGCTGACCATGTAGTAGTACCGGCCGTCGAAGATGACGTCCGGGTCGGGCACGTCCGCGAAGATGACGGGGTTGGTGACGTCTGCCCGCGCCCCGCCGTCGCGGATGTTCACCTCCGGTCGGTCCATCAGCGCAGCTCGAGCGCCACGGTGACGTAGGAGTGGGCAGGCAGCTCGACCTCGAGCCCCCGGGGGTGGGGGTGCACGCCGGCATGGTCGGTAGGGGCGACGGCGTCGAGCTGTTCGGGAGTGTTGTGCGCGTCGAGCGCCGTGGCGGTCAGCACCCGCGCGGTGTGCCCGACGACATCGCGGCCGCGCAGGTCCAGGACGAGGGTGCGGTCCGTCTCGGCGTCGAGGTTGGACAGCGAGACCAGGGCGGTGTCGCCCTTGACCGACGCGGACGCCGAGACGAGCGGCAGCTCGGTCGCGCCGACGGCGCGAGTCTCGACGCCGCGCAGGTGCACCGCGAGGGCGGCGGCGTCGTGGTGGCCGGTGTTCATGGCGAAGACGTGGTACGTCGGGGTGAGCACGAGCGCCCCGCTGTCGGGGTCGGTGAGGATCATGGCCTGCAGCACGTTGACGGTCTGGGCGATGTTCGCCATGACCACGCGCTCTGCGTGACGGTGGAACGCGTCGAAGTGCACAGAGGCGACCAGGGCGTCGCGCAGCGTGTTCTGCTGGTACAGGAACCCGGGGTTGGTGCCCTTCTCCACGTTCCACCACGTGCCCCACTCGTCCACGACCAGGCCGACCTTGCGGTGCGGGTCGTAGCGGTCCATGACCGTGGAGTGCCGGGTGAGCAGCTCTTCCATGCGCCGAGCGCGGGCCATGGTCACGTACCACTGGTCCGTGCTGAACCCGGTGGCGTCGCCCTTGTCCGACCACGGCCCGGCCATCGTGTAGTAGTGCAGCGACACGGCCTGGAACGGGCCCGCCGAACCGGCTCGGTCCGCTGCCAGGTCGTCGAACGAGCGCATGAGCGTCTCGGTCCAGTGCAGGTCGGCCTCGTTCGCGCCCGCCGCGATCCGGTACAGCAGGTTGCCGCCGTGGTTGCGGCAGTAGGTGGCGTACTGCCGGGCCAGCGACGCGAACTGTTCGGCGCGCAGGTTGCCGCCGCAGCCCCACGCCTCGTTGCCCAATCCCCAGAACGGCACCCGCCACGGCTGCTCGCGCCCGTTCGCCCGCCGCAGCGCCGCCATCGGTGAGTCGTCCGCCCGGGTCAGGTACTCCACCCACTCCGACATCTCCGCCACCGACCCGGACCCCACGTTCCCCGACACGTACGGGTCCGCACCGAGCAGCTCGCACAGGTCCATGAACTCGTGCGTGCCGAACGCGTTGTCCTCCACCACGTCGCCCCAGTGCGAGTTGACCATCCGCGGGCGGCTCTCGCGCGGGCCGACGCCGTCACGCCAGTGGTAGTCGTCGGCGAAGCAGCCGCCCGGCCAGCGCAGGTTCGGGATCGAGATTGCCCGCAACGCCTCGACCACGTCCGAGCGGATGCCCCGCACGTTCGCGACCGGCGAGTCCTCGCCCACCCAGAACCCGCCGTAGATGCACCGCCCCAGGTGCTCGGCGAAGTGCCCGTACACGTGCCGGCTGATCGTGGCGCCGGGCAGGTCGAGGTCGATCACTGCGATCGTGCTCGTCGTCATCAGATTCCTTCCGTGGATACTGCGGCCTTCAGGCCGGAGAGGAAACGGAGCTCCTGCGCAGCAGGACAGGCACAGACGATCCGCCGCCTCGGCGGACCGGCGTACACGCGAACGCCAGTACGAAACCGTGCCGGCGTCCTGTTAGGATCGTGGTCGTGTCCAGGGCGGTGAAGCGCGCGTTCAAGTACCGCTTCTATCCGACCGGCGAACAGGCCGCGCAGCTGTCGCGCACGTTCGGATGCGTACGGCTGGTCTACAACATGGCCCTGCAGGCCAGAACCGAGGCGTGGACCCAACGCCGGGAGCGGATCGGCTACAACGCCACCTCGGCACTGCTCACCGGCTGGAAGAAGACCGATGACCTGGCGTTTCTCAACGAGGTGTCCTGCGTGCCGTTGCAGCAGGCGCTGCGGCACCTGCAGACCGCCTACACCAACTTTTGGGCCAGACGCGCCAAGCACCCCACGTACAAGTCCAAACGACGCTCGCGCCGCTCGGCGGAGTACACGGCCAGCGCGTTCCGGTGGCGTGAGGGCACGCTGACCCTGGCCAAGATGAGCCGACCTTTGGACATCGTGTGGTCGCGGCCGCTGCCGGCGGGCTGTACGCCGTCGACGGTGACCGTGTCGCAGGATCCGGCCGGGCGCTGGTTCGTGTCCCTGCTCTGCCAAGACACCGTCACCCCGACCCCGGCCGCGGGCATGGTCGGGATCGACGCGGGGCTGGAAAGCCTGCTCACCCTGTCCACCGGCGAGAAGGTCACCAACCCGCGGCACGAACGCGCCGACCGCCGGCGGCTGGCCCGGGCGCAGCGCGATCTGGCCCGCAAGCAGAAAGGCTCGGCCAACCGCGCCAAAGCCCGGCTGAAGGTCGCCCGGATCCATGCCCGCATCGCCGACCGGCGCCGTGACCACCTGCACCAGCTGACGACTCGGCTCGTTCGTGAGAACCAAGCGATCGTGATCGAGGATCTGGCTGTGGCGAACATGGTCAAGAACCACCGGCTGGCGCGCGCGATCGGCGACGCGGCCTGGCGGCAGTTGCGCACGATGCTGGAGTACAAGACCGCCTGGCACGGCCGGGCTTTGATCGTGGTGGACCGCCGGTTCCCCTCGACCCGCCTGTGCTCGACCTGCGGCGCACTCGCCGAGCGGATGGCGCTGGGCGTGCGGTCGTGGACGTGCCCTTGTGGGGCAGTGCATGACCGTGACGTGAACGCGGCACGTAACCTTCTGGCCGCCGGACTGGCGGTGACAGCCTGCGGAGACGATGTAAGACCTCAACGAGGAACCTCTCGGACGGGGCGGTCGTCGGCGAAACAGGAAACCCCGAGGGCGACCACGGGAATCCCCGTCCTTTAGGGCGGGGAGGATGTCAATGCAGGCCTTGGCGAGGAACTCGCGGAAGCCAGACCCGCATCGGGCCGGGGGCACGGTTGCCCCAGGTCGAGAACGGGATCGCTGTTACCGTTCGCTCGTCGCCGAGCTCGGTGGCGGTCTCGGGGCCGTAGAGGCCGTCCGCGGCGTTGATCACGCGGCACCTCAGGACGAGCGTGTCGCGCTCGCCGACGGTGATCGCCACGGGCAGGACCGCGAGGTCGTCCACGTCCAGCGGTGCGTCCAGGTCCGCCTGCTCGACGCAGTAGACAACGGGTCCCCGTGCGGCGGCCACCGCTGCGCGCAGCGCGTCGACGCGGTGATGGGCCGTGGTCAGCCGCGGCGTCAGGTCGAAATCGAGCACGTAGCGGGCGCCCGGCTCCAGCGGCACCCGGGCGTACCCGTCGCCATCGCGCCCGCGAGCGCCGTCGGATCCTACCACGGTGGGGCGCGGCGACCATCCGGGGATGCGCACGGACAGCTCGGTGCCGGGGACGACGTCGCCCTCGGCGCGGATCTCGACCCGCCCGTCGCCGCCGACAAAGCGTACGGACGGGATCGGCAGCGGCCGGTGCCGCGTCCCGGCGAGCGGGGATGCGGGGACGGCGCGTAAGGCGGGCGTGCGCGCAGAGGTGCTCACAGTTTGGTTCCCTTCGACCGAACCGGGCTAGAGGGGCGCGCGGCGTTCCGCGCGTGAGTGCACGGCCCTACGCGCCACCGCGGGTGGAGCCACGCACCACGAGACGGACGGGCGCGACGACGTGCTCGGCCGGGCCGGTCCAGCCCGCCATCTGCCGGCGCAGCAGACCCACCGCGGTCTCGGCGACACCTTCATGGTTCGCGTCGACGGAGGTGAGGCCGGGCGGGACGAACCTCGCCATGTCGAGGTTGTCGAACCCGGCGAGCTGGACGTCGACGGGCACACGAAGCCCGCTCTCTGCCAGGGCCGCGATCGCGCCGAGCGCGATGACGTCGGTGACGGCGAAGACGCCGTCGAAGGGCAGACCGGACGCGATGACGTCGAGCAGGGCATCGCGTCCGGCCGCCGACGTGTAGGTGGAGACGGGCACCACATGGCGTGCGTCGACATCGAGGCCGGCATCGCGAAGTGCGCGCTCCCAGCCAACGCGGCGGTCCGACGACATCATGTGCGCGGTGTCGAACGTGCAGCCCAGCGCAAGGATGCGTCGCGAGCCGTGCTCGATCATGTGCGCCGTCGCGAGGCGGGCGCCCTCTTCGTTCGCCAGCCGCACGTGGTTGAAGCGGTCGGGCACGTCACGCTCGCCGAGCAGCACGATCGGCTTGGGCGTGCGCACGCGGTCCAGCTGGTCGCGGTCGAGGCCGGCGACGGACAGCAGGACACCGTCGTAGAACTGGAGTCGCGCGACGCTCACCGCCGCCATCTCATACTCCGGGCTGGCGCTCGTCCGCTCAAGGACGAGGTGCCGCCCGTCGGCCTCGATCAGCGGCGCGATCTTGTCGGCGATCTCACCGAAGTAGTCGTGGAAGCTGGGCACGATGAAGGCGACGGTGTCGGTCCGTCCCGCGCGCAGGTGTCGCGCGGTCAGGTTGACCTCGTACCCTAGAGCCGCGACGGCGGCCATGACACGGGCACGCGTCGGCTCGTTGACCGGGAGGCGCTCGTTGAGAACGTTCGACACGGTCATGGCCGACACGCCCGCCTCACGGGCGACGTCCGCCATCGTCACCCTCGCCATGTGTATCCTCCTGTGCGCGACGTTCTGCCGGCCCAGCAACCTCTGACGAGAGGCTCGCGGCCCGGCCATACCGCGTGGTGCCGTCATATTATCGATAAAATACGGCTTGGCAAGTGAGTCCACCGAGCCTGACGGGGCGAGCTTCTGCTGACCCCGTGGGGCCCGGCACCATCCCACGCCCACGGCGCCACCACGGTCACCGTCGCGCCGGCCTGCAGCGACACCCTGCGCCTGATGCACACCTGCCCGTCTCCGGGCACGTCGATGGTCACCTCACACGTCGCCAAGGCGTGGAGCACCACGCTCGGAAGCCCGCCACTCGAGATCGACGGCGTCACCGCCCGGACGCGCAGTCCGCGTGCCTTTCCCGATGTCCATCCGGCGGGCAATGCCGGCAGGATGGTGACGATGTCGGCGTAGGAGCGAAGGTACCCAGCCGGGTACGGCTGAACGTACCCAGCTTCTGCATGATCCATAGTCGACTGTCCTGACGCTGGATGGGACATGCCGCCTGTCGGCGTTGGGTAGCTCGTCGTCGGTCGGAAGCGTCGGGCGGCGGGCTCGAACCAGCGCGGCCGGCCGGCCGCTTCGCGCACGCGCGCCCGGCAGCTGTCAGGTCCCTGGACCTGGCCGCCACCAGGGGTACGGTCCGGGGGCCTACCGTCACCGGCTGGCCATGCCCGCCCCGGAAGGCCGACGACGGTGCATCCCTCGATCGAGCCCATCCCTTTCGCCGTGACCTCGGCCTACCACCGCCACCGTCGAAGTGGCCAAAGTGAACGGGCAGTCACGCTGCGGGATCGATCACGTACGGCGAGCTGGGTACGTTCAGCCGCACCTACCTGTCCACGCCGACCCGTACGCCGACAGGGCGTCGTTCTGGAGGGTGTGGCGCATTCGGCTCCTTGCATGTGGACCGGGACGTCACGGCGGAGTCTCGGTTCGTGCGCGGGGCTTGACGGAACCCGATCGCCTCTCTACTTTATCGCTAAAATCACGCCGAGATTAAGACGCGAGGCCGAATTCGCGTCCGCAGCGCACCTTCCGGTCGACATCGCCCGGACAGTTTTCTCACAGCGGAGACATCAGGACAGTTCTCGTAAGGAGAGACATGAAGCGCAACCTTGGACTCGGCGGCCTGCGCCGGGCCGGGCGGCAGCTCACCGTGGCCGCCACGGCCATGGCACTGATCGCCCTGGCTGCCTGCACGGAGGACGAGAGCCCGGACGATTCGGACACGCTGAGCCCCAGCAACCCGACGACGCTCTCGGTCTGGATCACGTCGGCCCAGCAGGCCCCGGCACCCGACAACAAGATCACCAAGCTGCTCAAGGACAAGCTTGGTGTCACCCTCACCTACGAGATCGTCACGCCGGACAACGAGGACCAGAAGATCGGTGTCATGCTCGCGGGCGGTCAGTACCCCGACCTCATCGGCACCGGCGACCTGAAGCAGCGTTTCCTGGAGGGCGGCGCTCTCCGGCGCCTGGACGACATGCTGGAGACCGGGGCCTACCCCAACCTCGCCGCGCACGTCAAGGACGACATCAAGAAGATGAGTTACTCGGGCGATGAGGTGGACAAGGGCCTGTACATCTTCCCGAACTACAACCGCTTCTACGGCGACATCACCGGCGGCACCTACTACGGTCCCGCGTTCTGGATCCAGAAGCGTGTGCTCGCCGACGCCGGCTACCCGGACCTCGGCAACATGACGCTCGACCGCTACTTCCAGCTCATCTCGGACTACAAGGCGAAGCACCCCCAGACCAACGGCGCCCCGACCGTCGGCTTCGAGATTCTGGCGTCCAAGGGCCGTGAGTGGGGCATGACCAACCCGCCGGCGCTGCTGGCAGGCTCCCCGAACAACGGTGGCGTCATCGTCGACAGCAACAACCAGGCGTCGATCTACGCCGACAAGGACGTCGCGAAGAACTTCTACAAGGTTCTCAACCAGCAGTACAACGCGGGTCTGGTCGACCGCGAGTCCTTCACCCTGACGTTCGACCAGTACACCGCGAAGCTGGCCACCGGCGCCGTCCTCGGCATGCACGACCAGGGCTGGAACTTCGGGACCGCCACCCAGTCGCTGCAGAGCGCCGGCAAGGACGAGCACACCTACGTGCCCCTCATGCCCGTCTACGACGGGGTGACGCCCTGGTACGCCGACCGCGCCGTCATGAACATCAACCAGGGGTTCGGCGTCTCGGTCTCCAGCAAGCAGCCGAAGAAGGCACTGAAGTTCCTCGACACCATGCTCAGCGAGGAGTGGCAGAAGACGCTCTCCTGGGGCATCGCCGGCGAGGACTACCAGGTCGGCGCCGACGGCGTCTTCTCCCGCACGGACGAGCAGCGCAAGAACTACAAGGACATCACCTGGCGTTCGCACAACCGTCTCGACGCGCTGCTCGACATGCTGCCCAAGCACCAGGGCAAGTTCTCCGACGGCAACGCCTACAGCCCCGACGACCAGCCCGCCGAGTTCTACGCGACGCTGAGCGACTACGACAAGAGCTTCATGGCGAAGTACGGCAAGAAGACCTGGCTTGACTTCATGAACAAGGTCGTGGAGAACCCGAAGTACTACCCGGCGTGGAACATCAAGATCTCCGACGCCGCCAACCAGGTCAACCAGCAGCTGACCGACACCAGCGTGCAGAACCTGCCGAAGATCATCGCCGGCAAGCCCGCCGACTTCGACAAGAACTGGCAGGCCTACGTCGACTCCATCCACAAGGTCGACATCAAGGTGTACGAGGACGCGATCAACGCCGGCATCCAGAACCGTCTGGCCAACTGGTAACAGTCTGCGAGCAGTCGTGGTGGGCGGCGTGCGCCTCCCACCACGACGCGTTCTCGATTACCACCCACTGCTCCGGACGAGGTTGACAGATGACGGACGCCACGGTCAGCACCCCTGTGACCGCCACCGGGCCCGAACCGGCCCTGGAGCCCGCGAGCAGCTCGCGTGCCCAGCAGCGCAAGGCCCGAAAGAAGGCAGCGAAGGATCCCAAGCGCAAGATCACCTGGGACAGGGTCTGGGCGCAGCGAGCCCTGCTGGCGATGGCCGTTCCGCTGCTGCTGTACCAGATCCTGTTCAAGTACGTCCCGGTCTACGGCTGGGCGATCGCCTTCCAGAACTACAAGCCGGGTCGCGGCAGCATCTGGAACCAGCAGTGGGTGGGCCTGGAGAACTTTTACAACCTGTTCACCGGTGTCAACGGTGAGCGGTTCCGCCAGGTCGTGGTCAACACGATGGGACAGTCGGTCCTGACCCTGATCGTCGGGACCTTCGGGGCCATCGTCCTGGCGCTGCTGCTGAACGAGGTCAAGAACCTGCCGTTCAAGCGGATCCTGCAGAACATCACGTACATGCCCCACTTCCTCAGCTGGGTGATCGTGGCGAGCCTGGCATCGGTGGCGCTCTCGCTGCCCTCCTCCGGCGGGTTCATCAACCAGGGCCTCATGAGTCTGCACCTGGTCGACGAGCCGGTCCTGTTCCTGACCGAGCCGAACTT
>NZ_JBFAOU010000196.1:0-13863 GCF_040675365.1 Catellatospora sp. NPDC049609
CGCGCCCCGCCAGGTCGGCCCGCGCGCGCACAAGGTCGGCACCGTGCTCGGGGTGGACGGATCTCACGCTGGATCCCCGCGCCAGGTCGATGCCGCTCGCGAACGTGATCGAAATAAGCCCGATGGGGGTGGCGGGGCGGCGCCTGGTGCAGGCCGAGCTGAACATGGCCACGCTGGTGCGGCTGTTCGGCCACGAGTCCGCCTGGTATCAGGCGGCCGACCGGGCGTTCGCGGCGACCGCCCGCGCCCTCGGCGCCCACGGCCACCCGGTGCCGCGGTCCGGCGGTGACCGCAGCCAGGCCGACGTCGCCGCCGCACGGGCCAGCCTGGACGAGTACACCGGCCTGATCGCGGACTGGCGGGCCGCGTGGCAGGCCGGTGCACCCGGTGGCGAACCCGCCGACGCTCCCGCCGCCCCGGGTGTCGCCGGGTGAGGGAGGTCAGGTCACCTTCGCGTTGTCCCAGCCCCAGGCCCCGGCGCCGCTGGACCACACGACGGTCGGGGCGTTCATGCCGCCGCCGTCGGCGTAGAGCCCCACAGCGCGCTGTGAGTAGGGCACTTGTTGAGCACGGCCACGTCGGCGCGGTTGTCACCGTTGACGTCCCCGGTCCGGCCATCAGGGCCGGGCGCAGGTGGTTGTTCGCAGCGGTGAGGGTCGGGCTGGAACGGCCGGCCGCCGCGAGGACCGGCCGTTCCGCATGGTCAGGTCGTGCTGGGGCGGGGCCGTTCCCCCTGCGGGAGCGCGGTTCCGGGTGCCTCGAGTGTCGTCCGGGACGCGTCCAGCATCGTGGTCTGGTCCTGGCGCCGGTCCTTGAAGAGGATCAGGAACAGCACCAGCACCACGGCCGCGATGGCGGCCGGGATGATCCAGATCTGCGTCCAGTCGTGGCCGTCGGCGGTGGCGAAGTTGTCCACGATCGGTCCCGCGACCAGCGAGCCGATCAGGATGCCCACGCCGTAGGTGGCCAGGGTGATCAGCCCCTGTGCCGCACTGCGGAACCGCTGGCCTGCGAACTTGTCGGTGTAGATCTGCCCGGCGACGAAGAAGAAGTCGTAGCAGATCCCGTGCAGGATGATGCCGAGCAGCAGCATCCAGTACATGCTGCCGGCGTCGCCGTAGGCGAACAGGACGTAGCGCAACGACCAGGCCGCCATGCCGATCGCGAGCGTCGTCTTGACGCCCAGCCGGACCAGCAGGTACGGCATGAGCAGCAGGAACAGCACCTCCGAGACCTGCCCGAGCGACTGCACCGCCGCGGCGGACTTCACGCCTTCCTCGTTGAGGAACAGGTTGGTGAAGTTGTAGTAGAAGGCCAGGGGGATGCAGATCGCGATCGAGCAGAGGAAGAACACCAGGTAGGAGCGGTTCTTCAGGAGGCCGAGCGCGTCGAGTCCGAGGATGTCGCGGACGGTCGCCTTCTCGCCCCGGCGGGTCGGCGGGGTGGCGGGGAGCAGGAAGCTGAACGCGCCCAGGATCAATGATGCGACGGCGGCCATCCGGAACGTCTGGGCGAGATCCCCCTTCTGTTCCCAGGCGAGCCAGCCGATGGTGACGCCGGCGACGATCCAGCCGATCGTGCCGAGCACGCGTACCGCCGGGAACTGCTTCTCGGGGTTGTTCATCTGGCGGAACGACACCGAGTTCACCAGGGCCAGTGTCGGCATGTACAGGATCATGTAGGCGAGGATGACGGGGAAGAACGCGGTGAAGCTCGACATCGTGGACGCCCAGAACAGCAGGGCGGCGCCGGCGAGGTGCAGGACACCGAGCACCTTCTGGGCCGAGATGAACTGGTCGGCGATGAGCCCGACGATGAACGGCGCCGCGATCGCGCCGAGCGACTGCGTCAGGTAGGCCAGGCTGATCTGGCTACCGGACGCGTCCAGCGTGGTGGCGAGGAACGTGCCCATCGTGACGAACCAGGCGCCCCAGATGAAGAACTCGAGGAACATCATCAGGGAGAGCTTGAGGCGCGTCGCCGTGCCGATCGTGCCTGAGGGCTGAGCTGTCGTTGACGTCATGCGGTGGTGCCTCCCTCATGGAACGGATCGGTCAGGCGGCCAGCAGCGGCCGTAGGGTGCGGTGGGCGACCCGCAGGCCGGTCTCGATGCGGTCCTCGGTGCCGCCCCAGACGGGGTCTTCGTGCTCGACGGACAGGACTCCGTCAAATCCGCCCTCGTAGAGGGTGTCGACGACGGCGTTCCAGTCGACCTGGCCGAGGCCGGGCACCCGGTAGCGCCACCAGCCCACATCCCAGGGGTTCTCGCGGGCGACGGCCTTGCCGGGCCAGCCGTACCGGTTGCGCCGCTCGGGGAACACCTGGATGTCCTTGGCCTGGGCGTGGACGACCCGGTCGACGTACGGCCGCAGCGCCTCGACCGGGTCGATGCCCATCCACACCAGGTGCGACGGGTCGAAGTTGAGGTAGAGGCCCTGGTCGAACATCCACTCCCACAGCTCGGGCGAGTACGCGAGGTTGCCGGGGTATCCGTCGGGGTGCCAGCCCTCCATCACGCAGTTCTCGATGATGATCTTCACGCCGCGTTCGCCGGCCCGGTCGACCAGCGGCCGGAACACCTGCTCGGCGTCGCGGAGGTTCTCCGCCACACTCCGGGTGGGGTCACGCCCGACGAAGGTCCCCACGGTGGGCACCCCGAGCAGCGCGGCCGCGTCGATGAGCGCGCCGACGTGGGCGTGCACGGCTTCGCGCTCGGCCGGGTCGGGATGCAGGTTGTTGTCGTAGAAGGCCAGCGACGTCGGACGCGCAGACGTGGCGACGGAGTGGGACCAGCGGCGGGCAGGGGCGCATGACTGGCGAGTTTTCGAGCATGGAGGTACACCGTTCTCAATGAGAAGTCCGCAGCAGGAAGGTGCGCGGCGCACAGACGCGACGCGCGACGGTTCAGCGTTCGGCAGGTCTCACAGGGTGTACAACGGTCGATCCTCAGCTGGGCGACTTGGCTGGGCAGCACGTTAGTGGCGCGCGGCGGTCCCGGTCCACCGGTTTCGAGGGCATGTCCGCGAACATGACCACCGGTGCAAAGACCCGACGGACCACTCAGCTGCCACGTGCCGATCCGTCCGCATCCCAGCCACCGGCACCTCCGTTGCGCCACTGTTGACGACTGGACACGGCAATACGGCGGACACAAAAGTTAACCGGCAATGAAATCTGATCAACTTAGCCTCCGGGGCACAAGATCGTTCACCTTCGGGAGGCGTCCCCCTCCCGGACGTCCCTGGAGGTTCACCTTTGGGCCAGACACGCCGTGACTTCCTCCGCCAGGTCGGCATCACCGGCGGCGCAGGAGTCATGTTCCACACCATGGGAGCCCTCGGGCTCACCACCGCAGCGAACGCTGCCGAGACCCCGCCGTTCACCCCGCTCACGAAGGACGCCCTGCGAAGCCGGGGCGCCAAGTCGGTCATCGTCATGGGCGGCGGCATCGCCGGCATGACCGCTGCGTACGAGCTACTCAAAGGCGGCTACTCCGTCACCGTGCTCGAGGGCCGGGACCGCCCCGGCGGCCGCAACTGGACGGTCCGGGGCGGCACCACCTTCACCGACCTCAAAGGACAGACCCAAACGGCCGGCTTCTCCAAGGGCCAGTACATGAACGCCGGCCCGGGGCGCATCCCGCAGATGCACGTGACGCTGGACTACTGCAAGGAGCTCGGCGTCCCGATCGAGGTCTTCACCAACCAGAACGCCGACGCGTTCCTCTACCGCGAGAACGTCCCCGGTGCGCTCAACGGCGTCCCCGTCCGGCAACGTGCCGTGAAGGCCGATGCTTACGGATACACCGCCGAGTTGCTGGCCAAGGCGACCAGCCAGGGCGCCCTCGACGCGGAGTTGACCGCCGCGGACAAGGAAGCCCTGATCTCCTACCTGCGCAGCTTCGGCGCCATCAACTCCGCCAACGAGTACGTCGGCGGCGGCCGCCGCGGCTACGCCCCCGAGCCGGGCGCCCACCTCGAGGCCGGCACGCCGCTGCCGCAGTACGAGCTGACCGACGTGTTCCGCTCCACCCTGGGCAACTACTTCTCCTTCGAGATGGGCTTCGACCAGGCAATGATGATGTACCAGCCCATCGGCGGCATGGACCGCATCGCGTATGCCTTCGCCGAGGCGATCGGTGCCCGCCACTTCCGTTACCACGCCGAGGTCGTGGCGTACCAGAACACCACCGACGGCGTCGCGGTCACCTACACGACCAGCCGCGGCCCGAAGACCATCACCGCCGACTTCGCCATCAACACGATGCCGCCCCACATCGCCGCGAAGATCCCCAGCAACCTACCCGCCGAGGTCGTCACGGCGCTGGGCTCGGTCAGCAGGACCAACGCCGGCAAAATCGGCATCGAGTACGACCGCCGCTGGTGGGAGGAGGACTTCCGCATCTACGGCGGCATCACCAACGCCAACACCAACATCGGCAACATGTGGCACCCGTCGTACGGCTACCAGGGCAAGACCGGCACAATGATCGGCTACTACAACACCGGCACCAACGCGAACTTCTACGGCGCCCTGACGCCGGCGCAGCGGCTCACCGAGGCGGTGGCACAGGGCAAGAAGATCTTCGGCGACGTCTACGGCGAGGGCATCACCGCGTCGTTCAGCCAGGACTGGGCGTCGGCGAAGTTTTCCGAGGCGGCCTGGGTCAGCTGGCCGAGCGCCGCCGGCGGCCAGACCGGGGCCGGCTACCGCAGCCTCCTGCAGGCCTCCGGCAACGTCTACTTCGCCGGCGACCACCTCAGCCACGCCATCGCCTGGCAGCATGGCGCCATCACCTCGGCCCGCGCCACCGTCGAGCAGATCCACGCAAGGGTGACCGCCTGATGCGTAACCTTCGCCCCCTCAGCAGCCGCACCAAGATCGCTCTGGCCGTAGTCGTGACTGCCGTCCTGGTCGCGCCGGCGGCCGCCGTCGCCGGCACCCGGTTCCCACCTCGACCGGGCACCACGGTCTCGATACTGCCCCCGGGGCAGGACAACCCGTCGATCGCCGACGGCGTAGCCATCGGGCGCAACACCGCGATCTACAAGACCAGCGGGCTCGGACCCGGTGGTCTCAACACCGCCGCCGCGGCCGGCACCGAGGCGCGGTACATCGACCCTGTCGACCTGGTCGACGGGCAACTGCCGCCCGGCGTGACGATCACCGAGGCGCAGGGCCTCAACGTTCTGCGCCGCATCGGAGAAAATCTTGCTCGGGCCGGTCTCTCCTACGACGACGTCATCACGATGCGCGTCTTCCTCCAGAATCCTGCCGACCAGGAGAAGATGGACTTCGCCGGCTGGAACCGTGCGTACCGGCAGTTCTTCGCCAACACCAGCCTCGCCACCGGCAAGCCGGTGAACGTGCCGCTCGGATCGGCCGCGCCCGCTCCACCGATGGTGGCCAACCCCGCCAGGCCATCGCGGTTCGCGCTAGAGATCGAGAACCTGCCGGTCAACGGCTGGCTGGTCGAGGTCGAGGTCGACGCGGCCTACCCGGCTCACCACGAGTAGCACCTGACACTGTCGCCGACCTCGCCTGCAAGCCAAACCGGCGGGGTCGGCGACAGCATCCCCGGTCCTGCCGGAGTGAGCGGACCCTCGCCTGGCCGGCGACGTGACCCACAAAGCAGCGAGCGGCGACTTCGCCGAAGCCGCCATCGTCGTGGCCACCACATTTGGCACCATGACCCCGTGAGCTTGCTGCAGGTGCCCGCCACCGACGGGTGGGATTGGGAGATCGTTTCCTACGACGGCTCCATGCTGGTGCTCGGTGCCGGCGTGAGTCTTGCGTACGGTCACTCTCTGCTGCTTGAGTTCGTGGACGTCTCTTACCTGGCGCTACCCAGCCAGTTCAGCAACCCGACGTTCCGTGAGCCGTCGGCAGACGAGGTAACGCTCGTCAGGCGCAGCGTCGGGGAGTCGCCGCTGCTATTGGCCGCGTTCGAGGTGGACGCCTACGTCGGTGGCGGAACGGTCAGCTGTCTCGTGGCCGCAGACTCGCATCAGGTACGTACCGGAGCATTCCCCAGGCGGGGCGCATGAGTTCCGTTCCGGGCGTCCGTGATGTGGCAGCCAGCCCTTCCTCATACTGCAACCCTGGATCGCGTCGATTGAGTTGAGCCCGCGTTCTACCTGGTTGCGTTTGCGGTATGCGACGCGGTCGAAGTTCGGTGGTCTGCCGCCGGCACGGCTGCGCCGCTGCCGGTCGGTGATCGGGTCGTTGGGCTCCGGGACGACCGTGGCGACGTCCCGCTGACGCGGCAGCGCCCGGTTGGCCCGCGACGAATACACCTTGCCAGCCGTCGCGGCGGAACAGGGCGGTCCACAGGAACTGTTCGCCGAACCGGGGCGAGTCGGCGGGCTCGTCGCGCATGCGGCGCAGCTCGACCTCGGCCAGGTCGGCGAAGACCCAGCGCAGTGCCTCCGGGGTGTATGCGACGCCGCCCTGCAGCCCGCCGTGCCGGTAGAGCTCGGCGTCGGGCAGTTCGGAGCCCATCGCCCCGGCGGCGAAGCAGCTGAGCCCGAAGTGGCCGCCGGGGGCCAGTGGCGAGCAGTGCGCGATAGCTGACGCGCCGGTGCGGTGGCAGGTGGTGGAAGCAGCCCGAGTCGTAGATCAGGTCGTATGGCCCGGACGGGGCGGTCTCGGCGAACGCGCGCCGCAGTGGAACGTGATGTCGAGTCCGGCCGCGGTGGCCCGATCGCGGGCCCAGGAGATCGCGGCGGGGGACAGGTCGACGGCATCGACCTGAAAGCCCGCGGCGGCCAGGTGCAGCGCGTTGCGGCCGGGGCCGCAGCCGAGGTCCAGGGTCCGGCCGGGGGTGACCAGCCCGCGGTCGAGGTACGACACGAGGTTCTCATCGGGCTTGTCCGCGAAGAACGGCACGGGCCGGTCCCGGTCGGCGTAGAAGCCGTCCCACCAGTCGGCGCCGCCGCCGGACGTCCACCGGTCGGCACCGGGCTCGAGCAGCCCGTCCAGCAGTTTCAGCACGTCCTCGACGTCGCGGAACGAGACTGGCCCGGACCACTATCAGGTCCGCCGCTACGACGCCTGGCACGCCCATATCACCTTGTCCATGGCGCCCCGGCCTTCCTCGCGCTGGATTCCGCCCACCGAACACGGCGCGGACCTCGTACCAACCGGAATGTGCAGGGGATGATTCAGCTCCCAGAAAAGCCGAGTGCCGGAGACCTCGCTCTTTGTCGACCATCGCCCCTGACGACTTCGACACACGCTCTAGTCCAAATCTGTGGGACAGTCCCACAAGACCGAAACGGTCGCGCACGGCTGGTAGCGCATCTCCTTGTAGGAGTAGATGGCGAGCTGGCCCACAGGGCAGACGAGCAGGGCGGTGACGATGCCGAAGGCGATGGCAGTGCGACGCATGGACAAGCTCATGCTGGCCAGACTCAGGGCTGCCGCGCCGATCAGGGCCACTCCGCACAGCAACATCCCCCACAGTCCCTGCTGATGTATCTCGTCTATGGATCTACCACCGCCCAGGGAGAACCCGGTCGCGAACCATAGGGCAACCAGCAGGAAGCAGGAGAGCAACCAGGCGACCGAGAGCAACCCGAGAACATTTCTGCTTCTATGCACGGCTGGACTATAGAACCGGCCGCCAACAGGCCCTTCGGCCCGGCCGCTGACCGCCTAGGAGGGCGTCCAGCGCTCGTTCCTCCTCGACTCCCACCGTGATGAACGTTCGCGTGTCCGCCTGTGGCCGGGCACCCCACAGTCCACGCTCCCGGAAGACCTCGACCTCCACCCACCGGAAGGCCGCGGGATCGAGCACGGCCGCCGCGGCCAGCGGATCGTGCAGCAGCTTGCCCTCCGGTCTTTCCTCCAGGTAGACCCCCATGGCCTCCACCGCCAGGCGGGCACCCGCGGTCAGGTCCGGGTGCGCCGCGATGCGACCGTGCAGCGGCTGGTCCCAGGCCACGCCGTGCGTGACGTTCTTGGAAACCAGGCGCCGCTCGCCGATCCGCTCGCTCGCGAGGGCGAGCAGGGCGCCCTTGGCGTCGTGGCCGAAGTTGAACGACTCCCGGGTCACCGAACCGGCGAACTTCTCCAGCCGATCCGCCGCCGGCACGAGGTTGTCGCCCGCGAAGCCGCCCTGCGCGACCCAGCGGCGCACCGTCACGGCCGGATGGTTGTTGAGCAGCAGCCGCAGGTTGTGCAGGGGTGCGCCGGTGAGCAGGACGGTGTCCGGATCCTCGGTCAGCACCCGGGCGAGCACCTCGTGTGCCACGCCGTCCGGTCGGGCGGGCGGCGTGGCTCCCAGCCAGTGACGGTGGAACGGCGAGACCGCGTCTGCGCCGCCGTCGGCGATCCGGGCGCCCACCGGCACCTGGACACCGAGCCGATCCAGCACCGTCCGGACCACGCCGAGCTGCGCAGGCGTCCCCGGGTTCACGGTGACGGCCGCCAGGCTTGCCGCCGGATGGGTCGCCATCAGGCAGAGCGTGAGAACGTCGTCCGGGTCGCGGGTCTCCATGTCGAGGGCGAGGCGCATCCTGGCAGGGTACGGAAACGAGCCCGGCTGTGCGCGCGGACGCCGCGCAGGGGCACGGCCGGGGTGCGCCGTCGCGGCGCGCGACTGCGGCTGGGTGGCGCGGTCGAGCAGGTCGACCGCGAGGTGAACGCCGACACGGAACGTAGCTGATGAACTACTCTTCCCTTAGTGGTCAGAGGTAGCGGTCCTCGCCAGGACAGGAGACCGTACGTGCCGATTCCGCCGTTGCGCGAGCGCCCGGCCTACGCGGCCCTCGTCGCGCACCTGCCCACCGTCGAGGGCCGCCACCTGCGCGACCTGTTCGCCGAGGACGACACCCGCGGCGAGCGCCTATGTGCCGAGGCGGCCGGGATCTACCTCGACTACTCCAAGAACCGCGTCACCGACCAGACCATGAGCCTGCTGCTGCAGCTGGCCCGGGAGTCGCAGCTGGAGCAGCGGCGGGACATGATGTTCGCCGGCGAGCGGATCAACGTCTCCGAGAACCGGTCGGTGCTGCACGTCGCGTTGCGGATGCCGAGGGGCACGTCGCTGATCGTCGACGGCGTCGACGTCGTCGCGCAGGTGCACGAAGTCCTCGACCGGATGGCCGACTTCGCGAACAGGATCCGCTCCGGTGCGTGGCTGGGTCATACCGGCCGGCCGATCCGCAACATCGTCAACATCGGTATCGGCGGGTCCGACCTGGGGCCGGTCATGGCCTACGAGGCGCTGCGCCACTACACCGACCGGGGCTTGACGTTCCGGTTCGTCTCCAACGTCGACGCGACCGACTTCGTCGAGGCCACCAGGGACCTGACGGCCGACGAGACGCTGTTCATCGTCTCCTCCAAGACGTTCGGGACCCTCGAGACGCTGACCAACGCCACGTCCGCCCGCGACTGGCTGATCAGCCGGCTCGGCGACCCCGCCGCGGTGGCCCAGCACTTCGCCGCCGTGTCGACCAACGCCGAACGGGTGGCGGAGTTCGGGATCGACACCGCGAACATGTTCGGCTTCTGGGACTGGGTCGGCGGACGGTACTCGATGGACTCCGCCATCGGCCTGTCGACGATGGTGGCGCTCGGCCCCGAGCGGTTCGACCAGCTGCTGGCCGGCTTCCATGCCATGGACGAGCACTTCCGCACCGCTCCGCTGGCGGAGAACCTGCCCGCGCTGATGGGCTTGCTCACCGTCTGGAACGTCGACTTCCTCGGTGCGCAGTCCATCGGCGTCCTGCCCTACGAGCAGTACCTCAAGCGCTTCCCCGCCTATCTCCAGCAGCTGACGATGGAGTCCAACGGCAAGCACGTCACCCTTGACGGCGCGGTCGTGGACTACCAGACCGGCCCGGTGTACTGGGGCGAACCGGGCACCAACGGCCAGCACAGCTTCTACCAGCTCCTCCACCAGGGCACCAGGCTGATCCCGGTCGACCTGATCGGCTTCGGCAGGAGCCTCAACCCGCTGCGCGACCATCACGACATCCTGTCGTCGAACATCTTCGCCCAGGCGCAGGCGCTCGCGTTCGGCAAGACCGAGCAGGAGATCCTGGCCGAGGGCACCCCCGCGGCGATCGCGCCGCACCGTGTCATGCCGGGCAACCGTCCCAGCAACGTGCTGCTGGCGGAGATACTGACCCCTCACGTCCTCGGTGCGCTCGTCGCGCTGTACGAGCACAGCGTCTTCACCCAGGGCACCGTCTGGGGCATCGACTCCTTCGATCAGTGGGGCGTCGAGCTGGGCAAGGTGCTGGCCGTGGCGATCATCCCCGAATTGGGTGGCACCGAGCCCGTGCTCGGGCACGACTCGTCGACCAACACGCTGATCCGGCGCTACCGGGCGCTCAAGGGCAGGGGAGACCACCGCGACCAGCGACCGGCGCGCGAAGTTCGCTGACGACCCGATACTGTCGGGCCCATGTCCGGCCCTGGAGACGTGCCATCGGAGATCCTGGCCCGGTTGCGGCAGATCTGCCGGCGGTTGCCGGACGCGTACGAGGAACCGGCCTGGATCGGCGTCCGCTGGCGGATCCGTACGCGGACGGTCGCCCACGTCTACATGCCGGACCCGGAACGTTTCCCGGTGTACGCCCGTCACCTGACCGCCGGCGAGGCGCCGACCGTGATGACGTTCCGCGCACCCGTCGACGACCTGCTCAGCCTGACCACGCGCGGCTTCCCGTTCTTCCAGGCCCCCTGGGGACACAACGTGGCCGCTGTCGTCCTGGGTGACCACACCGACTGGGCCGAGATCGCCGAACTGGTCACCGACAGCTACTGCGAGATGGCCCCGAGGTTCCTCGCCGCCCGGGTCGCTACGTTCCCGCCGAGCAGCTGATCCGCAAGTCCTGATCCACGGGCCCTCCCCGGGCTCCCGTGAGCCGCTTCGCCTTAGGTATTCGGTGTTGCTAGGTACCGGTAGTCAGTGCTACTTTATACCGGTACCTAGCAAGACCGAGTAGCCGCATCGTGGCTGCTGGGACGCGGTGCGGTACGGCCCCTGTGCACCGTGCACGCCGACGGTGTGCAGCCGGACCAGCCGACCTGCACCGTCCTCAAGGATCTCGCCGATCCGGCCAACGTGATCGGCGAAGAAGGAGGCATCACCCCCATGAGCACCTCACCTCCCGCCGTCCACGTCAGCGGACTGCGCAAGTCGTACGGCAAGCTGGAAGTCCTCAAGGGCGTGGACTTCACCGTCGCCGCCGGCAGCATCTTCGCGCTGCTGGGCTCCAACGGCGCCGGCAAGACCACCGTCGTGCGCATCCTGTCCACGCTGCTCAAGCCGGACGCCGGCACGGCGGGTGTGGCCGGGTTCGACGTGGTGGCCCAGGCCGAGCGGGTGCGCGAGTCGATCAGCCTCACCGGCCAGTTCGCCGCGGTCGACGAGATCCTCACCGGCCGGGAGAACCTCATCATGGTCGCCAGGCTGCGCCAGGTGAGCAACCCGGGCGCGGTCGCCGACGACCTGCTGCAGCGCTTCGGGCTCACCGAGGCGGGCGGGCGCAGGGTGGCGACCTACTCCGGCGGCATGCGCCGGCGCCTGGACATCGCGATGAGCCTGATCGGCGACCCGCCGGTCATCTTCCTCGACGAGCCGACCACCGGGCTGGACCCGGAGGCCCGCATCGAGGTGTGGAAGGAGATCCAGGGCCTGGCCGACAGCGGCGTCACCGTGTTGCTGACCACCCAGTACCTGGAGGAGGCCGAGAAGCTGGCCGACCGGATCGCGATCCTGCACCAGGGCACGATCATCGTCTCGGGCACCCTGGCCGACCTGCGCAAGCTGCTGCCCGCCGCGAAGGCCGAACTCGTCGAACGCCAGCCCACCCTCGAGGAGATCTTCCTCGCCGTCGTCGGAAACAAGGAGCAGTCATGAGCGCGCACGTCTTCAGCAACACCGGGGTGATGCTGGGCCGTTCCATCCGGCACGTCACCCGGAGCATGGACACCATCATCACCGTCACCATCATGCCGATCGCGTTCATGCTGCTGTTCCGGTACGTCTTCGGCGGCGCGATCCAGGCGGGCACGAGCAACTACACCAACTACCTGATGCCGGGCATCCTGCTGATCGCGATCTCCAGCGGCATCTCCTACACCGGCTTCCGGCTGTTCAACGATATGCAGAGCGGCATCTTCGAACGGTTCCACTCGATGCCGATCGCACGGTCGGCGGTGCTGTGGGGCCATGTGCTGACCTCGGTGGTGTCCAACGCCATCTCCGTGGTCGTCATCTTCGCCGTCGGTCTGCTCATGGGCTTCCGCACCTCGGCCGGGGTGCTGGAGTGGCTGGCCGTCGCCGGGATCCTGGTGCTGTTCACCCTCGCCCTGACCTGGGTCGCCATGATCGCCGGGCTGGCGGCGTCGTCGACCGACGGAGCCACCGCGTTCTCGTACCCGCTGATCTTCCTGCCCTTCCTCAGCTCGGCGTTCGTGCCCACCGCCACGATGCCGGGGCCGGTGCGGGCCTTCGCCGAGAACCAGCCGGTCACCTCGATCGTCAACGCGATCCGGGCGCTGTTCGAGCAGCAGCCGGTCGGCACCGACATCTGGACCGCGCTGGGCTGGTGCGCCGGCATCCTCGTGGTCGCCTACGCGTTCGCGATGAGGGTCTACCGCCGCAAGATCGCCTGACCGGGCCCGTCGGCCGCCGCACCGCCGGGCGGCCGTCCGGCCGTGGTACTCAGTGATACTGTCTAGTGGTACTCGGTGATACGAGGTACCCCGGGTCGCGAAGAGGGGCCGCTATGGAGAATCTGACAGAGATGCTGAAGGGCACGCTCGAGGGTTGCGTTCTCGAACTCATCGGCGGCGAGGAGACCTACGGGTACGCCATCACGCGCCGCCTGAACGACCTCGGCTTCGCCGACGTCGTCGAGGGGACGGTCTACACCATCCTGCTGCGACTGGAGAAGAACGGGCTCGTCCAGGTGACGAAACGGCCATCCGAGGTGGGCCCGCCCCGCAAGTTCTACACGCTGAACGACGCCGGCCGCGCGGAGCTCGCGACGTTCTGGGCGAAATGGCAGTACGTCTCATCACGCATCGACAGCCTTAAGGAGGGTGGCAGATGAACTTCTGGGAGACCATCACCGGCAGCGATCTCACCAGGGAATGGAAGGCGTTCGAGGTCCGGGCGCGCGCACTGCCGGCCGACCACCAGGCGGCGTGGGAGCAGATCCAGAACCACCTCTACGCCTACTCCAACTTCACCGGCCGCAACCTGACGCCGATCCTCGACTCCGCCCTCGGGCTGCTCGAGCAGACGTCGGCGGACGGTCAGAGCGTGCACGAGGTGCTCGGCGACGACATCCCGGGCTTCTGCGCGGCGCTGGCCGGGGGAGAGGGGGCCCGCACCTACCGCGACCGGTGGCGCGAGCAGTTGAACAGGAACGTCGCAAGGAAACTGGGCCGGCTGGGAGGCTGACGTGGGAATCCAGGACATCATCGAGGGCAAGAAGCAGTGGCGGGCGCACCTGGCGCGGGTCAAGGCGCTCCCGCCGGACTACCAGATCGTCTACAACGAGATGCAGAAGTACCTGTTCAAGGTCGGACCTGTCGATCTTGAGGACGGGCACCTGCTCCCCGGGATCGTCGACTTCTTCGCAGGGGGCGCTGCCGACGGCAAGGGCGTGCTGGAGCTCATCGGCCCCGACGTCGCCGCCTTCTGCGACGACCTGATCAAGGACTCGCGCACCTACGCGGACGTCTACCAGGAGTCCATCAGCGCGAAGTCCGCCACGGAGAAGAAGTAACCCTCCCCACCACGGCGGCGAGCGCCGGGCGGGTCGTCAGGCCCGGCCCAGCCGCAGCGGGTCGAGGCACCGACGTCATGGCCGGGCAGTGGCAACCACGGCCCGG
>NZ_JBFAOU010000197.1:0-13746 GCF_040675365.1 Catellatospora sp. NPDC049609
CATCGCGCTGTCCACACCGCGCCCATCCGACGCCGCCTGCACCGCCGGCTTGCTATCCGGCCCGTCCGCCACTGTGATTCAAGAGTTGCCCAGGGGAGGGCGGGGCAGGGCGGGGGCGGCGTCAGGCGTCTTCGGTGCGGCCCTGGCGCCAGTAGCCCATGAAGGCGACGGACTTGCGGTCGAGGCCGCGTTCGGAGACGAGGTGGCGGCGCAGGGTGCGGATGACAGCGGCCTCGCCGGCCAGCCAGGCGTAGAGGGTGCCGGCGGTGGACTCCTCGGGGACCTCCCAGAGGATGTCGGTGTCCACGTCGACGTCCTCGACCTGCGCGGCCGCGCCGGGCGCCGGCACCAGCCAGGCCGCGGCCTCCTGCACCGCGGGCACCAGCAGGCTGCCGTGCGGCAGGTCCTCACGGGGCAGCCAGCGCACGTCGACCCCGGCAGGGGCGGTCAGGGTCAGCGCGTCGGCCGGGTACGGCACCTCCAGCAGCGCCGCGCCCCGGGTGTCGGCGGGCAGCCGCTCCAGGATCGCCGCGATCGCGGGCACCGCCGTCTCGTCACCGGCCAGCAGCACCGGCACGCCCGGCGCGGGCGGCACGAACTCGACGCCGCCGTGCGGGCCGGGGTGCGCGGCGTTCGGTCCCATCAGCACGATCCGGTCGCCGGGCCGGGCCGCGCGGGCCCAGCGGGAGGCCGGTCCGGCGTCGCCGTGCAGCGCCACGTCCACGTCGACCTCGCACAGGTCGCTGCGCACCTGCCGGGCGGTGTACGTGCGGATCGGGTTGCGCACCTCGTCCGGGGTGCCCCGCCAGATCGTGTACCAGTCCGGCCCGTGGTCGAGCGCGTCGAACCCGCCGGCGGGCGACGGCAGGACCAGCTTCAGCCGCAGGTCGTACCCGCAGTCGGCGAAGTCCTTCAGCTCCGGCCCCGCGAACGTGAATCGGGTGTACGTCGGGCTGAGCTGGGCGACGGCCTTCACCTCGACACTGAACAGCCGCCAGACCATGGTCGCGGTCATGGGCGGGACCTCCGGACGTGTCCCGGGTGAAGAAGGCCGCTCAACATGGCGCTCAGGTTAGGTTAGCCTACCCTCCCACTGTCAAGCGGGCTCCCGGTGTCCTCCATCACCCCTCCCGCGCCGATCTTGCGCGAACTGTGGGTACGACACTCCCCAAAGGGATATATCCCCAACAGTTCGCGCAAGATCGACGTGATCAAGGGGCGGTTACGGGGGCGGGTTCGGTGGGGGCGGGGTGGGGGGTGGGGGTGGGTTCGCGGAGGGTGAGCAGGGCGACGGCGGCGGCGAGCGCCATGGTCAGGGCCGCGCCGAGGGCGGCGGCGTGCAGGCCGGACACGAACGCCGTGCGGGCGCTCGCCAGCAGTGCCGCGCCCACCTCGCCGGGTATGGCCGCGGCGGTGGCGGCGGCTCCGGCCAGGGTCTCGCGCGCGGCGTCGGCGGCCGCGGCGGGCAGGCCGGCGGGCAGGTCGAGGCCGGCCCGGTAGACGGCGGTGCCGAGGCTGCCCAGCACCGCCATGCCCAGCGCGCCGCCGAACTCCGACGAGGTCTCCGACAGTGCCGACGCCGCGCCCGCCCGCTCCGGCGGGGCCGCCCACAGGATCAGCTCCGTGCTCAGCGCCATCACCACGATCAGGCCGCAGGCGTACAGCGAGGAGGAGGCGATGAAGGTCCAGAGCGGGGAGTCGACGCCCACCGCGAGCATCGCGGCGAACCCGGCCCCGGCCAGGCCGAACCCCACCGCCACCAGCCGCGCGCGGGACACGCCCCGCTGTGCCAGCCCGGTGGCCAGGGGTGCGGCGCCACCGATCAGCAGCGAGGGCACCAGGCTCCACAGCGCCGCCTCCAGCGGGGTCATGCCCCACACCGTCTGCAGCAGCTGCGTGCTGTAGATGGCGAAGCCGATCAGGCCGAACATCGCCAGCAGGTTGATGGCGACCGCGCCGCTGAACGAGCGGCGGCGAAACAGCGCCAGGTCGATCATCGGGCTGTCCGAGGTGCGCTGACGGCGCAGGAAGACCGCGCCGACGGCCAGGCCGGTGACGATCGCGGCGCCCGCGAGCGCGCCGTCGCCGTCGGCGGCGATCTCCTTGATCCCCCAGATCACCGGGAGTACGGCGGCCAGCGACAGCGCCGCGCCGAACAGGTCGAAGCGACCGTGCGTGACCCGCGCCGACTCGGGCACCAGCAGGGGTGCGAGCACGGTCAGCAGCAGCATGAACGGCACGTTGATGAGGAAGACCGAGCCCCACCAGAAGTGCTCCAGCAGGAACCCGCTCAGGATCGGCCCGAGCGCCACGCCGAAGGTGAGCGCGGCGGTCCAGATCGCGATGGCGGTGGACCGCTGCTTCGCGTCGTGGAACATGTTGCGGATCAGGGCGAGCGTGGACGGCATCAGCGTGGCGCCGCCGACGCCGAGCAGGGCCCGGGTGGCGATGAGCGCCTCGGCGCTGCCCGCGTACGCCGCGGCCGCGGAGGTGAGGCCGAACGCGGCCGCGCCGATCATCAGCAGCCGGCGGCGTCCGACGCGGTCGCCCAGCGCGCCCATCGTGATCAGGAGTCCGGCCAGCACGAAGCCGTAGATGTCGAAGATCCACAGCTGTTGGGTGGCGGTCGGGGCGAGGTCAGCGCTGAGGAACGGGAGGGCGAAGTAGAGCACCGAGACGTCCATCGACACCAGCAGCAGGGGCAGGAGCAGCACGGCCAGGCCGATCCACTCCCGACGCCCGGCGAGGGGCGGGGTTGGCTCGCTCATCGAGGGGACCACCTTCTGTGTACGCGGTACGCGCTTCTGTGTATGTCATACGCTGTTCTGTGTACGTTATACGCAGTACTAGGATGAACAGTCAAGACCCGGAGAGCAGGTGTGCATGGAACTGGACGGCGATGCCGTGCCGGCGAACCTCGCCGCGGCCTGGGGGCTGCGCGAACGGCCGGGCAGGGGGCCCAAGCCGGGGCTGACGCTGGACGGGATCGTGCAGGCGGGCATCCGGGTCGCCGCCGCCGACGGCATCGGCGCGGTCTCCATGAGCCGGGTCGCCGCGGAGGCGGGCGCCTCCACCATGGCCCTCTACCGCTACGTGCGCGCCAAGGACGAGCTGCTCGAACTCATGGTGGACACCGCCATCGGCGATCCGCCGCGGCTCGACCCGGCGCAGGGCTGGCGGGCCGGGCTCACCGCCTGGGCCTGGGCCTGCCGCGCGGTCTACGTGAGCCAGCCGTGGATGATGCGGGTGCCGATCAGCGGCCCGCCCGCCACGCCGCACCAGCTCGCCTGGCTGGACGCGGGCCTGTCGGTGATGGCCGGCACCGGGATCCCCGAGGAGGAGAAACTCTCCACCATCCTGCTGCTCAGCGGGTACGTGCGCAGCGAGGCCACCGTCGCCGTGGACATGCTGGCCGCCGTGCAGGCCGTCGACTCCTCGCTGGACGAGGCGATCACGGCGTACGGCAGGCTGCTGAAGCTGCTCGTCGACCCGGCCCGGTTCCCGTCGCTGGGGCGGGTCATCGCGGCGGGCGTGTTCGATCCGGACACCGACCAGTACGACGAGTTCGTGTTCGGACTGGACCGGATCCTCGACGGCATCGGGCTTCTCGTCGAGCAGCGGGCGGGCGGGTGACCGGAAGGGACGGACGGTACGGTCTCTGACGTGACGGACAACCCCTCCCCGCTCACTCCCACGGCGTCGCCCGTGGTGGAGACGGCCCGGCCCCGGCACGGGCTGGCCTGGTCCCTGCGCCACCTCGCGGCGGTGCTGCGCACCACCGGATCGCTGCTGCTGCGGCACTGGCCGGTGCTGTTCGCGCTGATCTTCGCCGCGTTCGCGGTGCGCCGCGGGATGGTGGTGGTCGCCGTCCAGGCCAGCAAGCTCGGCGGCGTGTTCGGCTTCCTCGTCTTCGCGCTGGTGCCCGTCGTGGTGATGACGGCCCTGATCCTGATGCTGCGCACGCTGTCGCGGTCGCTGCCGGGGCTGACCGGCGAGGGCGGCGAGCCGGGGGAGCGGTTCCGGGTGCTGGCGCAGGTGGCCAGCGTGCTGCTGCCGTTCGTCGCCGTGTACGCGTCGTTCGACTACTTCACCGAAGACCGCAACCTCTACATCTACGAGGTGTTCCGGGACGAGACCCTCGGCAACCCCGACACCATCGACAACCCCGGCGCGGTGAACCTCGACGAGCGCCTGCCGTTCGAGCTGAACACCACGCTGGTGGTCGTGGTGGCGGTGGCGACGCTGCTGCGCTTCCTGCTCGGCCTGCTGGCCAGGCGGTTGTGGGACTGGGTCAACTTCATCCGGGCGTACCTGGAGGTCCTCTCGCTCACCCTGGTCGTGGTGTTCGTGTCGAGCGTCAGCGACCGGGTCATGCCGTTCCTGGAGCAGCGCCAGGCCTACCACTGGGCGCAGGACGCCTGGCACACGGTGGTGGGGCTGCTCGGCCCGCTGGAGCAGGCCGCGCGCACGGCCGGAGCGTTCGCCGTCGAGCTGCTGTCCTCCGTCGACACCGTGCTGGTCGTGCCGGTGGCCTGGCTGTTCGTGGCCACCACGGTGTACGGCCTCAAGGACCCGCCGATG
Source organism: Catellatospora sp. NPDC049609 (assembly GCF_040675365.1). Classification (NCBI taxonomy): domain Bacteria; kingdom Bacillati; phylum Actinomycetota; class Actinomycetes; order Micromonosporales; family Micromonosporaceae; genus Catellatospora; species Catellatospora sp. NPDC049609. The sequence goes on from NZ_JBFAOU010000197.1 coordinate 4,582, forward strand.
ACCGAGCAGGAAGTCCAGCGGGCCAGGCGCACCGCCCTTCGGCTGGCACGGCTGCCCGGGCCGCTGCGCCGGCTCACCACCGGCAGCACGGCCGACATGCGCGAGTCGATGGCCCCGCTGGCGCGCTCGTACCGGCTGGTGGCGTACGCCGGCATGGTCCCGATCCTGCTGTTCTGCCTGCTCTTCGTGGTCACCCAGGCGCTGCCCACCTGGCTGTGGGAGCTGGAGCGGGCCGTCATCGGCCCGCAGCACGTCGACTACGTGTGGGCGCCGCTGTCCGTGCCGCTGTCCTCCGTGAACGAGGCGATCACCATGGTGCTGCAGCTGTGCCTGGTCGCCGCGGCGGTTGACCGGGTGCTGCGAGCCGGTTCAGCGGCTGAGGCGGGCGTACCGCGCCAGGTCGACGGAGCCGAAGGTGACCCGCACCGCGACGGGCTCGGCGCCGGCAGCCGTGACGAAGTAGGCGGCGGCCTGGTGCCGGCCTGACGCGGCCGGGACCGGGCTGTCGTCCGGGGCGCAGGTGGCCCGGTCGGCATCGGCGCGGCTGAGCTCATCCGGCCGGTCGTCGTACACGTTGCCCGCGGCGTCCTCCAGCTCCACCGAGCAGAACGGGACCTCGGGTCCGGACGCCTGGATCTCGAACACCGCGCGCCAGGCGACGATGCCCTGCGGCACGGTGAACGGCTCCCGGTTGAAGCGCTTGAGGTCGGTCGCCGGGGCGATCTCGACCAGCCGCAGCCGGACCCCGCCGAAGTCCACCCAGCCGTCCGCGGCGGCGGCGACCGGCTTCGGCTCGCCCCGCTCCCAGCGGTCGAGGTCGTTGTAGATCGACGCGTAGCCCATCGCGACGAAGGCGGGCACCACCGCCAGCAGGCCCCAGACGTTGCGCCGCCACCAGCCGCGGCCGAGCGAGTCCGGGCCCCTCACGACGTCACCAGCCGGGGCGCGAGCACCTCGGTCGCGGCGGGATCGCGCAGCGCAGCGCCGGCGTCGCCGATGGGCAGCGGGATCTCGGTCATCGAGTCCATCCGGTGGTCGACGAAGGTGGCGGCGAGCAGCAGGGTCAGCGTGCCGGTGGCGGTGGCGGGCACCTCCAGCGCGATCTCGCCCTCGACCCGGATCCCCGGCTGCAGCCGCCGGCCGCCCGCGACCAGCGGCTGCTCGAAGCGGTCGGTGACCTCGTAGACCCGGCCCTCGGCGTCGCGGATCGCGGCGTACTGGATGCTGGTCACCTCGCGGCGGGCGGTCAGCCGCAGCCGCACCACGACCCACACCCCCTGCGTGCTCAGGATCGCCTCGCCGATCTTCAGCTCGGCGGCGCAGCGCACCGCCACCGCCCGCGCGGTGAACTCGCGGGCGGTCACGTCGGTGCCGAAGTCGCCGGTGACGGGGAACGGGCGCAGCTGCCCGTTGCGGTCGGGCAGCGACGCGCCGATCGCGTGCCCCGCGGCGAGCACGGCGACCACGAGCAGGACGGCGCCCAGGCGGCGCAGCCGGCTCACGGTGCGGTCCTCGCGCTCGGTGAGCTGCCGGCGCGCGGCGACGTGCGGGGACTCGGCGACCGGCTGGGCCTCGGCGAGGCGCTCGGTCGCGCGGAGGCCTTCGGCGACGCGCTGGGCGACGGGCTGGGCGACGCGGTGGCCCGGTTGTCGATCACGGGTAGGGTCACCCGGCCGCTGACCTCGCCGTCGTTCATCCACTGGTTCTCGCCGCTGAGCGAGTCGGGGCGGTACGTCCGCGCCTGGACCAGCACGGTGACGCTGGTGGGCAGGGGGGCGTCGCCGTCCTGCTCCCAGAAGAAGATCACCTTCTCGGTCATCATCGGGTGCAGCCGCCGGACGACGCGCTTGTCCCGGTTGAGCGCCATGTCGTACGGCTCCTCGGCGAGCAGCCCTTCCACTCCCGACAGCCGCAGGATCTGCTTGGTGAGCGTGATCGACTCGTGCGCGGTGACGGTGACGTTCGCGGTCACGTAGACCCAGCGGTTCTTCTCGTCCTGGCGGCGCAGCGGCGGCAGGTCGCCGGCCACCTTCGCCTCGATCACCTCGACCCGCCAGGGGCCGCCGTCGATCGGGACCCCTGCCGCGTACTGGTTCTCCGGCGCGGCGGGCACCGCCTTCCAGCCGCCGAACAGGCCGGAGATCCCCAGCGCCAGCACCACGATGATCAGGCGGAGTCGGGGCGCCGCGGTGTCCAGCAGCCCTCTGCCCAGCCTGCGGCTCAGCGAGCCGCCCCCCGTCACCGACACAGCGGCGAGCATACGAGACGGACGCCGCGCGGCCCAATCGGGAAGGAAGCGGCGTCCGTCGGTAGTGGAGTCTTGGGGGCGGGTGGGGATGATCGACGCTTGCGGTCGGAAGGTGCAGTGCGGCAACACTTTCCGACCGGAAACAGCAATCATGCCCGCCTCGCAGAGCCCGCCCAGCCGTAGCTGCGCCCGGTCAGCCCATCCAGGCGAAGACGGCCGGGTCGGGGCCGATCCGGGCGCCGGTGTCCAGGGTGGCGATCGCCGCCATGTCCTCGTCGTCGAGGGTGAAGTCGAAGACCGCGAGGTTCTCGGCGATCCGCGACGGCGTGACCGACTTCGGGATGACCACGAAGCCCTGCTGGAGGTGCCAGCGCAGCACCACCTGTGCCGGGGTCTTGCCGTGCTTGGCGCCGAGCTGCGCCAGCACCGGCTCGTCCAGCAGGCCCTTGCCCTGGCCGAGCGGGCTCCACGCCTCGGTCGCGATGTCGTGCACCGCGTGCAGCTTGCGCAGCTCCTCCTGGGTGAACCGCGGGTGCAGCTCGATCTGGTTCACCGCGGGCACCACGTCGAACTCGTCGAGCAGCCGGCTCATGGTCTGCACGGTGAAGTTGGAGACGCCGATGGCCCGCACCCGCTTGTCGGCGTACAGCTTCTCCATCGCGCGCCAGGCCTCGGTGTAGCGGTCCTGCGACGGCACCGGCCAGTGCATCAGGTACAGGTCCAGGTAGTCCAGGCCGAGCCTGTCCAGGCTCTCGTCGAACGCGCGCAGCGCCTTGTCGTACTCGTGCTCGGTGTTCCACAGCTTCGTGGTCACGAACAGTTCCTCGCGGGGCACACCGGCGGCGCGGATCGCGCGGCCGACGCCCTCCTCGTTGGCATAGATCTTGGCGGTGTCGATGCTGCGGTAACCCGCCTCCAGCGCCGTGACGACGGCCTTCTCGGCCGTGTCGTCGTCGACCTGCCACACGCCGAAGCCGAGCTGGGGCATCCGTACGCCGTTGTTGAGCGTCACGTCAGGAACGATCATGCCGCCCATTCTTCCAGTGTCGGGGCCGCCAGTCCGGGCGGTCGCCCGGCGCGCCCCGGTGAACACATCGCGCACCGTTGATCGAGGTCAGTGACCTCTTGCTATGGAAGCGCTCCCATGCGAGACTGATCCCGATTCGCGACCGGGAGCCAACGTCGCGCGACACGGCACGTCAGGGCACGGACGAGCCGATCGCACCACCGCCGTCAGCAGCTGACGGCTCGGCAGTTCTCCCGCCGGGACCCCGTCCCGGCGCTTTCGCGAGGAGCTCATCTTGTTGCACACACTGCGGCGTTCCCGCCACAGACTCCTGCGGCGCTCCGGCGCCCTCGCCACGGCGGCGCTCGTCGCCGTGGGCGGCCTGGTGGTGGCGGCGAGCCCGGCCCAGGCCGCAGTCGCCTGCGAGGTCGTATACACCGCCAACCCGTGGACCGAGGGTTCCGGCACGGGCGGTTTCACCGCCAGCCTGACCCTGAAGAACCTCGGTGACCCGTGGACGAGCTGGTCGCTCGGCTTCACGCTGCCCTCCGGGCAGTCGATCACCCTGCCCGGCTGGTCCGCGAACTACACCGCGTCCGGCCAGAACATCACCGCCACCAACCTGAACTACAACGGCAACGTCGGCACCGGCGGCTCGACCGGCATCGGCTTCAACGGCCGCTGGAGCGGGACGTACTCGTCGCCGACGTCGTTCACCATCAACGGCACCCCGTGCACCGGGGCCAACCCGGCGCCGACGGTGAGCATCACCTCGCCGGCGAACAACACCCACTTCACCGCGCCGGCCGGGTTCACCATCGCGGCCACCGCGGCCGACACCGCCCCCGGCACCGTGTCGAAGGTCGAGTTCTACCGCGACGGGCTGCTGCTCGGGTCCGACACGTCCGCGCCGTACACCTGGGACGTCTCGGCGCTGCCGGTCGGCACGTACGTGTTCGGTGCCAAGGCGACCGACAACGGCGGCGCGAGCGCGACCGCGAACACCACCGTGGTGGTCGACGCGTCCGTGGCGCCGAAGGTGCTGGTCAACGGGGCGAGCACGGCTGCGGTGAGCGTGCCCGAGGGCGGCACGAACACGTTCAAGGTGAAGCTGTCGGCCGCGCCGTCGGCGAACCTGACCGTGGCCGTGGCCCGCACCGCCGGTGACACCGACGTGTCGGTCTCCACCGGCGCGACGCTCACCTTCACGGCGGCCAACTACGCCACCGAGCAGACGGTCACCCTGGCCGCGGCGCAGGACGCCGACAACGCCTCCGGCACCGCGACGGTCACCGCCAGCGCCACCGGGTACGACCCCGGCGTGGTCACCGCGACCGAGGCCGACGACGAGGTCAACGTCTACACCCAGCGCTTCATCGAGCAGTACAACAAGATCAAGAACACCGCCAACGGGTACTTCTCGCCCGAGGGCGTGCCGTACCACTCGATCGAGACGCTGATCGTCGAGGCGCCGGACTACGGCCACGAGACCACCAGCGAGGCGTTCAGCTACTGGCTGTGGCTGGAGGCGTACTACGGCCGGTTCACCAAGGACTGGACCAAGTTCAACCAGGCCTGGACGGTGATGGAGCAGTACATCATCCCGTCGGCGACCGACCAGCCCAACGCGGGCGTGGCCGGCACCCCGCAGTACGCGGCCGAGCACCTCACCCCGGCCAACTACCCGTCGCAGCTGGAGCCCAACGTCCCGGTCGGTGTCGACCCGCTGCGCAGCGAGCTGACCAGCACCTACGGCAACGGCAACATCTACGGCATGCACTGGCTGCTCGACGTCGACAACAAGTACGGCTTCGGCCGCTGCGGCAACGGCACCACGCGCCCGGCGTACATCAACACCTTCCAGCGGGGCCCGCAGGAGTCGGTGTGGGAGACCATCCCGCAGCCGAGCTGTGACAACCTGAACTTCGGCGGCACCAACGGCTACCTGGACCTGTTCGTCAAGGAGTCCAGCGCGCCCGCGGCGCAGTGGAAGTACACCAACGCGCCCGACGCCGACGCCCGTGCCGTCGAGGCGGCCTACTGGGCGCTGACCTGGGCCACCGAGCAGGGTCTGCAGTCGCAGATCACGTCCACCATCGCCAAGGCGGCGAAGATGGGCGACTACCTGCGCTACGCCATGTTCGACAAGTACTTCAAGAAGATCGGCAACTGCGTCGGCGCGACCACCTGCGCCGCCGGCACCGGCCGTGACTCGATGCACTACCTGATGTCCTGGTACTACGCCTGGGGCGGCGGTCTCACCTCCGCCTGGTCGTGGCGCATCGGCTCCAGCCACAACCACTTCGGCTACCAGAACCCGATGGCGGCGTACGCCCTGGCGAACGTCCCCGCGCTGAAGCCGCAGTCGCCGACCGCCAACGCGGACTGGACCAACAGCTTCAACCGGCAGCTGGAGTTCTACCAGTGGCTGCAGTCGTCCGAGGGCGGTATCGCCGGCGGCGCGACCAACAGCTGGAACGGCTCGTACGCCCAGCCGCCGGCGGGCACGCCCACCTTCTACGGCATGTTCTACGACGAGAAGCCGGTCTACCACGACCCGCCGTCGAACCAGTGGTTCGGCATGCAGGTGTGGTCGATGGGCCGCATCGCCGAGCTGTACTACGCGACCGGCAACGCCAAGGCCAAGGCGCTGCTGGACAAGTGGGTGCCGTGGGCGATCGCCAACACCACCGTGAGCGGCACGAACTTCGCGGTGCCGTCCGAGATGGCCTGGTCCGGGGCGCCTGCGACCTGGAACCCGTCCAGCCCGGCCGCCAACACCAACCTGCACGTCACGGTGACCAGCACCGGCCAGGACGTCGGCGTCACCGCGTCGCTGGCCCGCGCCCTGCTGTTCTACGCGGCCAAGTCGGGCAACGCGGCGGCCAAGACTACCGGCAAGGGCCTGATCGACGCGCTCTACGCGCGCGCCGAGAGCAAGGGCGTCTCGACGGTGGAGACCCGCGGCGACTACCGCCGCTTCGACGACGTCTACAACGCCACCACCGGCCAGGGCATCTACGTCCCGTCCGGCTGGACCGGCGACATGCCGAACGGTGACATCGTCACCGCCGGGAAGTCGTTCGTCGACATCCGCTCCTGGTACAAGCAGGACCCGGAGTGGTCGAAGGTGGAGAGCTACCTGAACGGCGGCCCCGAGCCGCAGTTCTCGTACCACCGCTTCTGGGCGCAGAGCGACGTGGCGATGGCCTTCGCCGACTTCGCCGCCCTGTTCCCCAACGGCTGATCCTCTCTCAGCCGCAACGGCGGGCGCCCCTCCCGGGGGCGCCCGCCGCCTCCGTCTCCGGCCGTGCAGTTTCGGGGAAACTGCACGAATGCGGGCTCGGGATACCGCACTTTCCCCGAAACTGCCGGCTCAGTGGCCGCAGCCGCGGGGGCGTCAGGGGACGCGGCGGGCGATGGTGTGCAAGGCGAAGAGGACGTAGCCGGCGAGTAGGGGAGCCGTCACCGGGAGGACGGCGCCGATGAGGGTGGCGATCGCGAGGACGCCCGCGCAGGCCGCGATCAGCGCCGGGCGGGTGGCCGCGGTCCGCAGCGCGCGCAGGTAGCCGTACCCCCGGCCGAGGAGCGGGACGCTGAGGGCCACCAGGCCGCCGAGGGCGAGCCCCGCGAGGGTGGTGGCGGCCACCAGCAGCGCGCCGCCGGGGGCGATGCCCTGACGGAGCCAGTAGATGTTGAGGCCGAGCAGCAGCGCGGCGGTGAGCACGGCCAGGGTGGCCAGCGCGCCGGGCAGCAGCCGGCGGCCGAACCCGCGCAGGATCTCGCGCGGGCCGGGCCAGCGGCCGTCGGTGAAGCGCAGGTGCACCGCCTCGGCGCCGACGGCGACGGCGGCGCCGGTCGTGACGACCGGCACCGCCGCGACGGTCACCACGATGCCGACCAGGGCGAGGTCGGCCGCGTCACGCAGGGTGTCGCGCCAGTCCGTGGTGGTCGTCTTCGTCATGATCAGCCCTTCAGCCCGCTGGTGTGGATGCCCTGGACCAGGAACCGCTGGAAGCCGAGGAAGAACAGGAACACCGGGAGCAGGGACAGTACCGACATCGCCAGCATCGGCCCGAGCGAGGTCTGGCCGGCCGAGTCGACGAACAGGCGCAGCGCCACCGGCACCGTGTACTTCTCCACGCTGGGCAGGTAGACCAGCTGGGTGAAGAAGTCGTTCCAGGTCCAGATGAACGAGAAGATCGCCGTCGTGATCAGGGCCGGTCGCGACAGCGGGAGGATGACGTGCCAGAACGTGCGGTACGGGTCACAGCCGTCGATCTTGGCGGCGTCGTCGAGCTCGCGGGGGATGCCCCGCATGAACTGGACCATGAGGAAGATGAAGAACGCCTCGGTGGCCAGCAGCTTCGGCAGGATCAGCGGGAGCGGGGTGTCCACCCAGCCGAACTCGTTGAACAGCACGTACTGCGGCACGATCAGCACGTGGCTGGGCAGCAGCAGCGTCGCGATCATGAGCGCGAAGAACAGCCCCCGGCCACGGAACCGCAGCCGGGCGAAGGCATAGGCGGTGACCAGGCAGGACGCCGCGTTCGCCACCACCGTCGCGAGCGAGATCACCAGGCTGTTCAGGAAGAACCGGGTGAAGGGGACGCCCTTGATGTAGTTCCAGCCGTCGGAGTAGTTGGACCAGGTCACCTCCTCCGGCCAGATCGAGAGGTTGCTGGAGATCTCGGTCGGCGACTTCAGCGACGAGCCCAGCACCCAGAACAGCGGGTAGAGCACGACCGCGAGCACGCCCAGCAGGGCGAGCACCCGCAGCCAGCCACGTACGCGGGCCATCAGTTCTCTCCGTCCGAGTAGTGCACCCAGAACTTGCCGGTGCTGAAGAAGACCACCGTGATCAGGCCGATCGCCAGCAGGAAGATCCAGGCCAGCGCGGAGGAGTAGCCCATCTGGAAGTCGGTGAACGCCTTGTCGTAGATGTGCAGGGTGTACAGCTTCGTGGCGTACACCGGGCCACCGGTGCCGTTGCTGATGACGAAGGCCGAGGTGAAGCCCTGGAAGCCGTTGATGGTCTCCAGCACCAGGTTGAAGAAGATGACCGGGGACAGCATCGGCAGCGTGATGTGGAAGAACTGCCGGACCTTGCTGGCACCGTCCACCGACGCGGCCTCGTAGAGCTCGGTCGGCACCTGCTTGAGGCCGGCCAGGAAGATGACCATCGGGGCGCCGAACTGCCAGATGGCCAGCACCATCAGGGTCTCCAGGGCCCAGTCCGGGTCGTTGATCCACGGCTTGCCCTCGATGCCGAAGACGTTCAGCAGCGCGTTGAAGGAGCCCTCGCCGTTGAACATGGCGACCCAGACCAGCGCCAGCGCCACCGAGCCGCCCAGCAGCGACGGCAGGTAGAACATGCTGCGGAACAGGCCCACGCCCCGCCGCTCGCGGTTGAGCAGCAGCGCGACGCCCAGGGAGGCGGCGAGCTTCAGCGGGATCGCGATCAGGCCGTAGGACAGGGTGACCCGCACCGACTTCCAGAACGTCGGGTCACCGGTGAAGATCTTCTCGTAGTTGTCGAAGCCGACCCACTCCACGAACTGCCAGCTCGACAGGATGTCGTAGTTGGTGAAGCTCAGGTAGAGCGAGAACAGCATGGGAAAGGCGGTGATGGCCATGAGGCCGAGGAGCCATGGCGAGAGGAAGACGTATCCCGCTAGGCTTTCCTGCCGTCGGAGGAACTTGTTGCTCTTGCGCCGGCCGCGCGCCGGCGGCGGCGCAGCCGCGGCCGGGAGGGCCGGTCGGGAAGCCGTGGTGAGCGCCACGCGCGGTCCCCTTCCAGGTTGAGATCACGTGGGTGGGCCCTCTCGGACGGGTGGCCGCAACTCTCCGAAGGAGTTGCGGCCACTGCGGTCTGCTGAGGGATGTGTCCGTCACGCCATCGCCCTGGCCG